>JAIXOZ010000013.1 GCA_027486495.1 Comamonadaceae bacterium
AGGTGCTTGTACATCTGGCAACTTGGACTTGGCGGTTTGAGTGGCAATGATGCCTTGACATCCTCAGCCACCCATCACCGGGTTCATCTTTGTTGCACCTCGTACTTGAATCCGCCTATCCATAAAAATGGTGAGTTTTCAATAATTCATATGAGGATGGTTGGTATAAACCGGTCAACTAATACACATCGCATTCAACACCCCTGTCGCCACCGACATGGCGCACATAAAGATCGCCGGAGCGGTGTGGCCTTTTTCGATGGCAGGGGCAAAGCGGCGCAGCAGGGTGAACACGGCGATTTGGGCCGCGCCGGTGATAACGGCCCACTTGAGCATTTCGAGCAGGTCGTGGGTGAAGTAGATGGCGGCGGCCATGGGCAGGGCAAAGCCGATGCAAGCACCGGCCAGGGAGATGGCGGCTGCGGCGTTGTTTTGGCCGATGAGTTCAAACTCGTTGTAGGGCGTGACGCGCACGTACACCGCCAAAAATGCACCTAGCAAGAGCAGGGCGGCCACAAAGTACTGAAGGAAGGCGAGAAAGGCTTGCATGGTGGGGTTCACTCAAAAAAGTGGGGGACGAATTGGCTCATGTTGGTGGTGACGGGGCGGGTGTCTTCGCGCAGGCACATGCCGGCCGCTTGGTCGCCCACGATCCACGAGCCGATGACGGGGTAGCGCTCCGCAAACTGGGGCATGGGGGCCAGGGCTTGGTACACAAAGCCTTCTGCGCCATACGGCCCTTCGGCTCCGGCGCTCAGGCCTTGTGGGGTGTGCAGCTGCACATTGGCCCCTTCGCGTGAGAACAGCGGTTTGCGGGCGTAGTGCTGCAAGTGTCCGGGCTCAAAGTAGGCGGGCAGCAGGTTGGGGTGGCCTTCAAAAAGTTCCCACAGCACGGGCAAGATGCCTTTGCACGAGAGCACGGCTTTCCAGGCGGGCTCGATGAAACGGGTGGTGCTGGCGGCGATGTTTTGCCCAAAGGGCTCCTGAAAGATCCACTCCCACGGGTAGAGCTTGAACAGGGTGCTGATGGGCTGCTCGGCCATGTCCACAAAGCGCTGTTGCGCGGCGTTCCAGCCGATGTTTTCCAGGGTGATGTGTTCGGCCTTGAGCCCAGCCTGGAGGGCGGTTTCGATCAGGTAGTGCGTGCAGACCCAGTCTTCTTCGTTGTCGTCGACCGAGGCGATGTGCAGCGGCCCCTGAATGCCCAGTTGTTGCCAGCGTTCCACCAGCCGTTCGTGCAGCGAATTGAACTGGTCGGCCTGCGGGAACACGTCTTGCAGCCAATACCACTGTGCCACGGCCGATTCGAGCAGCGAGGTGGGGGTGTCAGCGTTGTACTCCAGCATGCGCGGGGGCGAGTGGCCGTCGTAGGCCAGGTCAAAGCGGCCATACAGGCTGGGCTCGCGCTTTTGCCACGAGGTTTCGATCAAGGCGTGTGCCTGCTTGGGAAAGCCCAGTTGCGCCAAGCGGCCTTGCGCGATCACATGATCCACGGCTTGCAGGCACATGGTGTGCAGGGCCTCGGTGGCTTCTTCGAGTTCGTCCACCTGTGCGGCGCTGAAGCGGTAGCAAGCGGCTTCGTTCCAGTAGTCGTCCCAGGCGTGAAAGGACAGGCCAATGGCTTCGAGTTTGTTGGCTTTGTCGGGCCGTGGGGTCAGGGTCAGGCGCTGCATGAATCAACCGCCCCCGCTCAGGCCACGGCCAGTGCTGCCAAAGCCACTGCGGATCACGCTTTTGGATGCCGTCATGTGCGTGGGCATGGATGTGCGGCTGTTGAGCGATTGGCTGGCGAATTGAGCACCGGATGGCGGGATGCGGCTGCCAATGATAGGGCGCGTCTTGCCGCCTGGGTCGATGGCCATGGGGTAGCCGCCCGATTCGTTGCGGTACCAAAAGTAGCGGGGGCCAGAATAGCCATAGGCACCGGATGGAACACCCGCTGAAGTGGTCACGCCGGGGCTACCCGTGGCGGCATGTGTACCGGTGTAGCCACTGGTGACAGTGTCTTGTCCATTGACGGTGGTGGTCGTCAAGGCCTGCTGGCAGTTTTGCGCTTCGGTGCCCCAGTCGCGCTGGCAATCTTCCAGGCTGGCGTAAAAGTCTTGCTTGACTTGGACCTCGGTGTTGGCAGGTACATCGGTGCTGTTGTGGCAATAGGTCAGCCCCCCCAGCGTGCCCAGAAAAATCAGAGGAACAGAAATGGATCGTTTCATGGTGTGGGTGATGCGATGAAAGGGGCAATGAAATGCTGAAAACGCCCATCCGGGCCGGGGTGCCAGTGGGTGTGCGTGCCACCCACATGGCCCAGATAGGGCAGTGCCACGGCCAGCACCTGGTCGCTGTCTATGGCTTCGGCTTCGGTGATGCCTGCGCGCGGGTGGTCCAGCATCCACGCCAGCGCGCCCACAATGCCTGCGGCCACCTGCAAGGTGGTGGCGCTGTTGTGAGGGGCCAAGTGGCGAGCCGCTTGCAAGGTGAGGGTGCTGCCGTACCAATAGGCCCCGGTGCGGTGGCACAGCAGCACGCCCAACTCGTCTTGCCCCTCTTGCAAGTGGACCAAAGGAATGACGTGTTGCACTGCGGGCGCTTGTTTGTGCTGGTGCAACCAATGCGCAATGGACTGGGCAGCTGGCGGGCAGGGCTGGTAGGCGAAATACACCGTGGGGCGGTATTGCAGCTGCCCCTGTGCGTCGCGCACGGTCAAAAACTCGGCCAATGAAATGGACTCGTTGTGCGTGACCAGCCAGGCCAGGCTGTCGCCCACAGTCGGCACCCAAGACTTGACCTGCGTGAGGCTGTGTTCCGGGTGAAGCCAATAGATGCTGTCGGGTGATTTTCCGCTGGGGTGCTTGGCGCCGCTGGGCAGAGCAGTTTCGTGGCTGCCCCAGCCCGCCTCGCAGGCTTGAGACAGTTCGCTGATGAAGCCGGGCACGGACCAGGTGTTGCGAAACTCCCCTGGCGCAATGGGGCGGTGGTCGGTCTGCGTGTCGCGCTCGGCCACTTGGATGACTTGCACGTCCAGCGACTGCGCCAGTTCTGCCCAGCGTCCCGGTGTGAACGACAAGCCTTGGTCTTGTGCCAGTTGTTCCAGGGCCCGCTTGGCCAGGTGCGAGATCAGCCCCGGATTCGCGCCATGGGCGATCACGGCGGTGGCGCGATCAGCTTGGCGCAGCGCCAGCACCTGTTCGCGCAGCCAATGGTTGGTGGTTTGCTCAAGCCCTTGGCCGTGCTGGTAGCCGCCTGGCCAGGGTTCAATGCCGGTGTCCAGGTACAGCACGTCGTGCCGCTGGCACCAGGCGATCAGATCAAGGCTACTCACCTCCACGGCCAGATTCAACAGCACATCACCAGGGCGCAAGTGCGCGTCCAGCAACGCGGCGTGGTTGTCGGGCGTGAGGGGCTGCAACCGAAGCGAGATGCCCACCGATTGCGCGACAGCCTCGCCCTGCAGGTCAGCCGCCCAGGCTGTGATGCGCGTTGGCACGATGCCCAGCGCCTGCACCATCAATGGAACCAAGCCTTGGCCAACGGCACCAAAGCCGATGAGGAGGAAGTGGGGCAGTTCGGGTTTCAAGGGGGCGATCACTTGGGCAGCGAGAAGGGCGGTTTGTCTCGGGCCTGGTTGTTTTGGAGGTGATGGGTAATTTATAGTTTAAGTTAAAAAATATATTTGATAAATAAATACCTATGGACTCATTTTACGGTCAATGGGCGTGTTGCATCATGTGCAGGTGCTGCCTGTTTTTTGAGCGCAGCCCGCCAGCCCAACAGCCATGCGCTTTGGCGGACTTGTTCCGGGCTTTATCCACAGGCTTGGGCACGGGGGGTGTGGATGGATGTGCCGGTTTGGCCTTGATTGAGACGGATTTTTTTCAAGGCAGATGGCCAGAGGGTGTTGTTATGGCGCAAAATGCGCCATAAAGGAGCGTCTCATGTCTGCATCACCTTCTTCATTTGCGTCCGTCAAATTGCCTTCCGGTTTGGTCAGCCAGGCCCGTGAAGCGGCCACGCCCATGCGCCGCTCTGTGGCAGGGCAGATCGAGTATTGGGCCACGCTGGGCCGCATTGCCGAGGCTTCTGGCTTGACCATCTCAGAGGCCCGAGAAGCCATCGCGCTCTACGATGTTCGCCAGGCCGCCCCTGCGGATGCCGACCCGCTGGACGCTGCGGAAGCAGACTTTTTGGCCGCCGAAAGCTCGGGCCGTCTGGCCCAGGCCGTGCGCCAGTCTGTACAGAGCAAGCGCCGTCAGGTGGTGAAGTCCGCTTGAATTCGCCCTCTTCAATAATTTCACATTGCGCTGGGAGCCTTTGATGAGCGAGTTTTTGATTTACCAGACCGAGGGAGGCAAAACCCAAATCTCGGTGGTGCTGGAAAACGAAACCCTTTGGTTGTCTCAAAAGCAGCTGACCGAGCTGTTTGGCAAGGCCAAGGGCACGATCAGCGAGCACATCAAACACATCTTCGAGGATGGGGAGCTGACGCCTGCCGCAACTGTTCGGTTATTCCGAACAGTTCAAACCGAAGGCAGCCGCACGGTGGAGCGAGAGGTGGAGCACTACAACCTCGACATGGTGCTGGCCTTGGGTTACCGGGTGCGCAGCCAAGCGGGTGTGCGGTTCAGGCGGTGGGCCGCTTTGCGAAGACCGTGCAGGATCAATGCACTCAGGCGGTCATGGCCGACTGACCGATTTCAGAAGTTGTTTGTCGCCACCACACACCGCACCCCCAATTCCTCCATCAGCTTCTTCTGCGCAGGCGCTGGCGCGATGTCGGTGAACAGGGTGTGCACCACTTTCAGCGGGGCCATCTCGATCATGGCGGGGCGGTCGAATTTGCTGTGGTCGGCCACCAGCCAGACTTGGCGGGATTGTTCGACGATGGCGCGGGCGACCATGACTTCGCGCATGTCGTAGTCGCGCAAGGTGCCATCGGCATCGATGCCGCTGATGCCGATCAGGCCAATGTCGACCTTGAACTGCCTGATGAAGTTCAGCGCCGCTTCACCCACCACGCCCAAGTCTTCAGAACGCACGGTACCGCCAGCCACCACCACTTCGCATTGCGGGTTGGCCGCCAGGATGCGGGCCACATGCAAGTTGTTGGTCACCACGCGCAGGTCGCGGTGGTGCAGCAGTTCGCTGGCCACGGCCTCGACGGTGGTGCCGATGTTCATGAACAGGCTGGCCCCATGCGGAATGGCGGCGGCCACTTGGC
>JAIXOZ010000166.1 GCA_027486495.1 Comamonadaceae bacterium
GCAGCACCGCCGAACTTGGCAGCCAACACGGTGGTGATGGCGGCTGTCAGGGTGGTCTTGCCGTGGTCAACGTGACCGATGGTGCCCACGTTGACGTGGGGTTTGGTCCGTTCGAATTTTTCCTTAGCCATTTTTCAATCCTTAAAAAGAGCAATGCCCGTGTGTTGGTTTAATGTTTGCATCAGGTTGCTGAATCACTCCGCACGGGCACAGAGTGGCACTTGATCGCAGACAGTTTCTGAACTTTCAGATCTGACTATTTCTAATCAGAGGTGCCCGAGCAAATTCGCAGGCGAATTTGGTCCGGCACGCTTTCAATTATTTAGCCCTTGAAGCGACGATGGCTTCAGCGACGTTACGCGGAGCTTCCGAGTAGTGCTTGAATTCCATCGTGTAGGTGGCACGACCTTGCGACATCGAACGCAGCGTGGTCGAGTAACCAAACATTTCGGACAAAGGCACTTCGGCCTTGATGGCTTTGCCGCCACCAACCATGTCGTCCATACCCTGGACCATGCCGCGGCGTGAAGACAAGTCGCCCATCACGTTGCCGGCGTAGTCTTCTGGGGTCTCGACTTCCACAGCCATCATGGGCTCCAGAATCACGGGCTGGGCTTTGCGGCAACCTTCTTTGAAACCAAAGATGGCGGCCATCTTGAAGGCCATTTCGTTCGAGTCCACATCGTGGTACGAACCGAAGTGCAAAGTGACTTTGACGTCAACGACTGGATAGCCAGCCAACACGCCTTGACCCAAAGCTTCGATCACGCCTTTTTCCACCGCAGGAATGTATTCGCGAGGAACCACACCGCCTTTGATGGCGTCAACGAATTCGAAACCCTTACCAGGTTCTTGAGGCTCCACCTTCAGAACCACGTGGCCGTATTGACCCTTACCACCGGACTGACGCACGAACTTGCCTTCGGCTTCTTCGACGGTCTTGCGGATGGTTTCGCGGTAAGCCACTTGAGGCTTGCCCACGTTGGCTTCCACACCGAATTCACGCTTCATGCGGTCCACGATGATCTCGAGGTGCAATTCGCCCTGACCACCAATGATGGTCTGACCGGATTCTTCGTCGGTTTGTACGCGGAATGATGGATCTTCAGCAGCCAGACGCGACAGGGCCATGCCCATCTTTTCCTGGTCGGCTTTGGACTTGGGTTCCACAGCCTGGCGGATCACGGAGTCAGGGAACACCATGCGCTCCAGCGTGATCACGGCGTTGGGATCGCACAGGGTTTCACCCGTGGTCACGTCTTTCAAACCTACGCAAGCGGCGATGTCGCCCGCACGGATTTCGTCAACTTCTTCACGGTTGTTGGCGTGCATCTGCACGATACGGCCAATACGCTCTTTCTTGCCACGCACCGCGTTGTAAACAGTGTCGCCCTTTTTCAGAACGCCGGAATACACGCGCACGAATGTCAACTGACCCACAAAAGGATCGGTCATCAACTTGAATGCCAACGCAGAGAATTTCTCGTTGTCATCGGCCTTGCGGATGATTTCTTTTTCGTCTTCGTCGAAGCCCTTGATGGCTTTCACGTCCAAAGGCGAAGGCATCAGCTCCAACACGGCATCCAGCATGCGCTGAACGCCTTTGTTCTTGAAGGCTGTTCCGCACAACATGGGCTGGATTTCGCTGTTGATGGTGCGAACGCGCAGGCCGTGTGTGATTTCTTCTTCGGTCAAGTCACCTTCTTCGAGGTACTTGTTCATCAGCTCTTCAGAGGCTTCAGCAGCAGCTTCCACCATCTTCTCACGCCACTCTTTGGCCACTTCAACCAAGTTGGCAGGGATTTCTTCGAAGGTGAACTTCATGCCCTGGGAAGCTTCGTCCCAGATGATGGCTTTCATCTTGCGCAGGTCAACCACGCCGGTGAAGTTTTCTTCAGCACCGATTGGGATCACGATCGGCACAGGGTTGGCCTTCAGACGCAACTTCATTTGCTCGACGACTTTGAAGAAGTTGGCACCGGTACGGTCCATCTTGTTCACAAAAGCCAAACGAGGCACTTTGTACTTGTTGGCCTGACGCCACACGGTCTCAGACTGGGGCTGCACACCGCCCACAGCACAATAAACCATGCAAGCACCGTCCAGAACACGCATGGAACGCTCAACTTCAATCGTGAAGTCCACGTGGCCAGGGGTGTCGATGATGTTGATCCGGTGGTCTTCAAAAGAGCCGTCCATGCCCTTCCAGAAGCAGGTGGTCGCAGCTGAGGTGATCGTGATGCCACGCTCTTGCTCCTGCTCCATCCAGTCCATGGTGGCAGCGCCGTCGTGCACTTCACCAATCTTGTGGTTCACGCCGGTATAAAAAAGAATACGCTCTGTCGTTGTGGTCTTGCCAGCGTCGATGTGCGCCGAAATACCAATGTTGCGATAGCGCTCGATGGGGGTAGTGCGAGCCATAAATTTCTCCAATGATTAAGTACCAAAGCCCGCCACCCCAATGGGGCCAGCGGGCTGGCTTCTGACAGTGTCGGGCCTCTGTGTGAAACCCGTGTGAATCAGAAGCGGAAGTGCGAGAACGCCTTGTTGGCTTCGGCCATGCGGTGAACTTCGTCACGCTTTTTCATGGCGCCGCCACGGCCTTCATTGGCCTCGAGCAGTTCGTTGGCCAAACGCAGGGCCATGGACTTCTCACCGCGCTTGCGAGCAGCTTCTTTGATCCAGCGCATCGACAGGGCCAAGCGACGAACAGGGCGCACTTCAACAGGCACCTGGTAGTTCGCACCACCCACGCGGCGGGATTTGACTTCCACCATGGGTTTGACGTTGTTGATGGCAATCGAGAACAGCTCGACGGGGTCTTTGCCTGTTTTCTTTTCCATGGTTTCCAGGGCACCGTAAATGATGCGCTCAGCAACCGCTTTTTTGCCGCCTTCCATGATCACGTTCATGAACTTGGACAACTCGACATTGCCGAACTTGGGATCCGGCAGGATTTCACGTTTAGGGACTTCGCGACGACGTGGCATATTTCACCTCATATTTGCTTCAGTTGGCATCTTTTCAGACACCGCGAGGGTTATTCAAAACCACTCACTTACTCGACCCACCTGGACAATTCCGGGCTTCGGGTCACTTCGCTGGATCACCGCGCCACGCGGGAAACAGCACCGAAA
>JAIXOZ010000079.1 GCA_027486495.1 Comamonadaceae bacterium
AACAAGGGGTTTGTTGCGCCACCATTGACACCAAGGGGAAGTGCCGTGGAGGCCAAATTTGCTGAGCGTCTTGCCAGCCTTTCTGAAGGGGACATTTCCGCCATCATTCAAATGGCTTGGGAAGACCGGACCGCGTTTGAAACGATTCAAGAGCGCATGGGTTGGTCAGAACCGGACGTCATTCGCCTCATGCGGCACGAGCTGCAGCCCAGTTCTTTTCGGATGTGGCGCAAGCGCATGAAAGGCCGCACGACCAAACACCGGGCACTGCGCAGCCCTGACATGAAGTTTGACGACCAATCGATCGCCGACCACCGACGCGCCAACTGCTGATGGATAGGCGCTTGACAAGGGTTATCGAGAGAACCGGCGTTGGCCAAAGGGTGGTGGCAAATTGCCTCACCCCTTTCTTGACACGTTTTGGCCATCACTAACGATCGAGGATGTGCCGATATTTGTACAAAATTGCTCTTGAGATTCCACCTTCCATGGATTAACATTGTTGCAACAGGAGGCCTATCATGGAAATTGCCATTCGGAACATCGGCAACAGCAAAGGCGTGGTGTTGCCCAAGCCGTTTCTGGCCCAGGTCGGACTGGACGGGCAGGCGACCGCGATCATCGAAGTGGAAAACGGCACCATCGTCTTGCGCAAGCCCGCCAAGACCGTTCGCAGTGGCTGGGCAGAGGCTGCTGCTGCCGTATCCGCCAAGGGCGAAGATGCGCTTTTGATGGGTGAGTTCGGCAACTTGGACGATGAGGAGTTGGGCTGGTGAAGCGCGGCGACATTTGGCTGGTGAACCTGGACCCGACCGTGGGCAGCGAAATCAAGAAGTCGCGGCCCTGCGTGGTGCTGTCACCGTCAGAGTTGAATGACCACCTGCGCACCGTGATGGTGGCGCCCATGACCTCCAAGGGTTTTGCCGCTCCGTTCCGGGTGCCTGTGACCCACGCTGGTACCAAAGGCTTGATCGTGCTGGATCAGCTTCGGACGGTTGACAAAGTGCGCTTGGTCAAGCGGCTGGGCGCTGTGTCCGCCAAGACGTTAACTGCCGCATTGACCACACTGCAGGAAGTGTTTGCGGAGTAAGAGGGCAGAACCCCTTGGGCGTTTCTGGCCGCAGCCAACAGGATCAACCCTGTTTGACATCTCCCGCCTGAGCTGAGGCGGGCAAGCCGAAGACTCGGTCAAAGCACCAGGTGAAGGCGATGGCATAAAAGAAAAAGAACGCCAGCAGTCCCAGGTTGGCCACCAAGGCAGCGGTGGGCGAAATGTCGAGCCACAGCGACATCACGGGCAACAGAATGATGACCAAGCCGCCCTCAAAACCGGCCCCGTGGGCCAGCCGCCTGACAAAGGAACGGCCGCGCACGGATTGGCGCGACTCCCAGCGCTCAAAGAGCCAGTTGAAGACGTAGTTCCACGTCAGTGCAATGCTCGACAAAACGACCGCCAGGCCGAATGTGGAGGTGGGCGACTTGTCGAAGGCGACACTCAACACGGGCCCGACCACGGCGATGGCAATGGCCTCGTACAAAAGGGCCTGGAGAACGCGGCGGGTGGTGGGGGTCATGTTGGGTAACGTGGTGAGGAGGACGGCAAAGCGTTACAGGTCTCAAGAAGGCAATTTATCCTGATCTTCAGGCGCTTGCCCACCTTGACGGCTCAAGAATGCCAGAGCGGCATTGACATCGCAAACTCGTTGACCATTTGCGGCCAATGGCTCGGCTTGAGGCCGGTTGAACAATTCCTCAAACAGCTGGCGCGAGGCTTTCAAACCCTCTTCGGTCAAGACCACCGATCTGCTTTTGTTGATCGGATCGCCAATGAAGCCCTGGTCGCAGAGGCGATTCAGGACATCCCAGTCAAACCCCTTCCAGGCCCGGTTGCCATCGTGCAGGGTCAGTTGCAGCAGGGCCAGCACGGCCTTGTCAATGCGGTCGGTGTCCATGGTGGCTTGCTTCTTTTTGCGGTTGATTTGAAGGCGACAGATCCATCCGCTGGTTCATGCACACAAATTTCACTGCCGCGCCGTGCGCACGTTGGGCGGCAACTTACCCGGGGCGCTGGTGCGCCAGGGGTTGATGTCCAGGCCGCCACGGCGGGTGTAGCGGGCGTAGACCGTGAGCTGGGTGGGTTTGCAGCGCGTCCAGATGTCCATGAAGATGCGCTCCACGCATTGCTCATGAAACTCGTTGTGGTTGCGAAAGCTCACGATGTATTGCAGCAAGCCCGCTTGCTCGATCTGCGGGCCGCTGTAGGTGATTTGCACGCTGCCCCAGTCGGGCTGGCCCGTCACCAGGCAATTGCTTTTGAGCAGGTGACTGACCAAAGTTTCGGTGACGGGCAGTTCGTCGGCATTGGCGCTCAAGAGGTCCGGCGCAGGCTCGTAGCGGGTGCACTCAATGTCCATGCGGTCCAGGTTCAGGCCGTCGAGTTCGTGCACGGGTTCGGCGTCAAATTGCTCTTGCAGCAGCAGCTTCACGCCCACGCTGGCTTGCACCACGCCGCCATGCCAGATGGCGGCGCTGATGTCGCGGCGAATCATGTCGCGCACCACGTCGGCGCTTTCCAGGCGGGTGTTGTTGAAGCTGTTGAGGTAGAGCTTGAAGGATTTGCTCTCCACAATGTGTGTGCTCTCAGCAGGCACGGTGATGTGCGCCAGCGCCACCTGCGGCTTGCCTTTGGTGTTGAGCCAGGACAGCTCAAACGCGGTCCACAAATCGGCCCCAAAAAACACGGGCTGGCCGGTGACGCCGATCTCGGCGCGTTTGGTGGCACGCGGAATGGGGAACAGCAAACCCGCGTCGTACTGGTCCACATAGGCACTGGATTTGCCCAACTGCGATTGTTCTGGGGTGTTCATGCTTGTACTTTTCTGCGAAATACCAAACGGTCTGGCTCGGACACTTGGGGGTCGTAGGCGTAGCCTTCCAGGTCAAAACCGAGCAGGCCTTCGGGATGGGTGATCTTGTTTTGGATGGCATAGCGCGCCATCAAGCCTCGCGCCCGTTTGGCGTTGAAGCTGATGATTTTGTATTTGCCGCCCTTGAAGTCTTCAAACACGCATTCAATCACCCGCGCCTTGAGCGTTTTGCGGTCCACCGACTTGAAGTACTCCTGCGAGGCCAGGTTGACGATGACCGGGGTTTTGTCTTTGGCCAGCTGGGCGTTCAGGTACTGGGCAATTTGCGGTCCCCAAAACTTGTACAAGTTGCTGCCCTTGTCGGTTTGCAGCGTGGTGCCCATTTCCAGGCGGTAGGGCTGCATCCAGTCCAGCGGACGCAGCACGCCATACAAGCCGCTCAAAATGCCCACATGGGTTTGCGCCCAGTCCAAGTCTTGCGCAGACAAGGTCTTGGCGTCCAGACCTTCGTAAACGTCGCCATTAAAAGCCAGCACGGCTTGCTTGGCGTTCTTGGCGGTGAATTTGGGGCTCCAAGCCTCGTATCGCGCCACGTTCAGGGCCGACAACGCATCGGACAAGTCCATCAGCTCGGCGATCTGCTGGGGCGACTTCTGGCGCAGCACCTCGATCAGGGCCTGCGATTGCGGCACAAACTGGGGCAGCGTATGCGGCACACCGGTGGCGGGGGTTTCGTAGTCCAGAGATTTGGCGGGTGACAATAAGAACAACATGCTCGACATCCTTTACCTGGACGATTATCTCGCCATCGTCAACAAACCCGCCGGCTGGTTGGTGCATCGCACCCCGCTGGACAAGGGTGAAACCCGCTTTGTGCTGCAAACCCTGCGCGACCAAATTGGGCAACACGTCTGGCCCGTGCACCGCCTGGACAAAGGCACCAGCGGCGTGCTGGTCTTTACCCTGAGTGCCGAGGTGGCCCGCACGCTGGGGCAGGCTTTTGAAACGGGCGAGGGGCTGCGTAAGACTTACCGGGCCATCGTGCGCGGCTGGCCTGTGCCTGAGGGTCTGATCGACCACGCTTTGAAGCGCATGCCGGACGACATGCGCAGCGAACGCGAGGAGGTGCAGCCCGCGCAAACGCGTTACGCCACGTTGCGACGGGGTGAGCTGCCCATTGATCAAGGCACGTTCCCGAGTCTGCGCTGGGCCGAGGTGCAACTGCAGCCCCTCACAGGTCGTCGCCACCAGCTGCGCCGCCACATGAAGCACATCGCCCACCCCATCATCGGCGATGCCACACACGGCAAGGGGCCGCTCAACCGGGCAATCGCCGAGCACCTGGGGAGGCAGCGGCTGTGGCTGCATGCACAAAGCCTGGCCTTCAACCACCCGGTCAGTGGGCAAGGTCTGCAGCTGGCCTCGCCTTTGCCCTGCGAGTGGGGGCTGTGGGATGGTTTTGCGGCCGCCCAAGTCGTTGACGCCACATAGCAGCAACTGGGGCTTGGCTCTTACGGGGCTTGAACCCACTTTGGGTTCAGGGGTGACAAGGATCAGGGCCGAAACAGTTGGCGAATCAGGCGCTGGCTGAATGGATGGGCAGGCGCACGGTGAAGCAGGCCCCGCCAAGAGGGCTGGCGCCCACCGTGAGGCTGCCGCCGTGGTTCTGAATGATCGCTTGACTGAGCCACAAGCCCAAACCCATGCCGTCGGGTTTGGTGCTGTGGAACATTTCAAAAACTCGCGCCCATTGTGAGGGGTCAATGCCTTGGCCGTTGTCTGACACGGTCAGTTCCAGCATTTGCCCGCTTTGTTGCAACTGCAGTGACAAAGAGCGAGGCTGAGGGCCATCGTGCAGGGCATCACGGGCGTTTTTCAACAAATTGAGAACCACCATTTGCAGCTGACCTTCATCGCCCCATGTCACCAGAGCAGGGGCCGTTTGCTGTTGCAGGTCGATGTGGTGTCGTTGCAATGCCGGTTTCACAATGGCGAGCGCGTCGCTGACGACGTCTGACAGGCAAACGACCGAGAATTCGGTGGCGCCATTGCGCAAGAATTTTCTGAGCTGGACCATGATGTCCATGGCGCGTTGGTTATCTTCCAGCACACCTTCCAAGAGTTGCTGACGCTGGTCAGCTTGCAAGGCTTTGGAATGGACCAACAGGTCCGCGCGCAATTGCATGGCTTGCAACGGCTGGTTCAGCTCGTGTACCAGTGAACTGAGCAAGACACCCATGTTGTTGGATTTTGCAGACAGGGCCAGCGCTTTGATCATCTGGTTTTTTTCTGCCAGCGCCGCATCCAGTGCCTGATTGGCCTGGCGCACACGCTCGTTGTCTTTTCTTTCCGCTTGGTGCCGCGCGGCCAAAACATGGGTGCTGTAGGCCAGCATGGCGCTCAACATCAGGATGTCCGTAGACAAAGAAGTGAGGCGGAACGCCGCCGGCAATCCGGTCTCCTGAAACAATGACTCGGGATGGGTGGTTTGCTGCAGCACAATCACCAAACGCGCAAGGCGCAACGACAAGCCGGTGAATGCCACCGCCATCATGAACTTCAGTTGAAATAATTTTTCCTTCTGATGAGCTTGCCAGGCCTCCCAAATAACCCAAGACAGGAATGCAGAGCTGACCATTGAATAGAAGATCACGCGCTCGACATAACTGCTGTTTTGACGCATGTATTCGAAGACCACCAAGACAACCAGCATGACCAGAGCACTCGCTAAGACAGAACGGGGTGTCAAGTGTGAGTGCCACGAACGCACGGTCAGTGCACAACTGGCCACGCAGGACACGGCCAATGTGTTGGCGATTGACAAAAAGAAGGGTGCCAACCAGGCATAGGACATGGCTGTGATGCCAGCCAAGTTGGACAGCACAAAGGTGGCCATCAGGGCACGACTGGGACGGGCTTCTCTTGCGCCTTCATAAAAAGAAGCGGCGTGCACCGTCATGCCCAAAATGATCAGGCTGACCATCAAAAAAATGATTTCGTTGGCAAAAGCCATTTAACTGATCAAGCAAATTGAATAACTAAAGACGGGAATTAACCCGAATGAAG
>JAIXOZ010000082.1 GCA_027486495.1 Comamonadaceae bacterium
GTGCAGTCGGCCATCACCCGTGCCCAGCCCATCATGCTCACTGGCCTGGCGGCCATGATTGGTGCCTTCTTCATTCTGGACGACCCGATCTTCAATGGCTTGGCCATCTCGTTGATCTTCGGCATTTTTGTGTCCACCGTGCTGACGCTGGTCGTCATCCCGACTTTGTATTACGTGGCGTACCGCAAAAAGTACGGCGCTTGAGTTTTCTTTAACCCTTTGGAGTTTGAATCATGAAATCTTGGCAAATCGTTCGTTTGGTCGCTGGTAGCTTTGTGTTGTTGTCTTTGGCTTTGGGCGTGCAGGGTAGTCCGATTTTTGTCAGCCCATGGTGGCTGGCGTTCACCGCCTTTGTGGGTGCCAACCTGCTGCAAAGTGCGCTCACCAAGTGGTGCCTGATGGAGACTATTCTGAGCAAGTTGGGCGTTGAGCGCGGCTGCTGATCAGAAAGCTAGCGCGCCATGATCCCGTCACGATTGAACCTCAAACGCCTGAGCGGTGCGCTGTTGGCCGCTGCGCTCTTTGCCCCTTCAGCGCACGCGCTGGACCTGCTGCAAACCTGGGAGCAGGCGCGCCAGCACGACCCGCAGATGCAGGTGGTGCAAGCCACCCGCTCTTCGGTGCAGGCCTACGAAGCTCAGGCCCAATCGCTGTGGCGACCCGTTGTGATGGGCAGCGCCACGGTGGGGGCCATGTCGGCAGACACCCGCACCACAGGAGCGCAGTTTTCAGTCGGCGGTCAGCCGCCGATGCCTGGCAGTTTTGCCACCTCTGCCAGTGCCGCGATGTCCACCCGCTGGTCCTTGCAAGCCAAACAAGCCTTGTACAGCCCTGAACGCCAAGCGCAGCAAGCGCAGCTGCAGCAAGCCGCTGGCGTCGCCGAATGGCGTGCCGACCTGGCGCACCAGCAGTTCATGCTGCTGACGGTGCAGCGTTATTTCCAAGTGCTGTTGTCCGAGCGCCAGCAGCAGGTCTTGAAAAACCAACTCGTGGCCGTTGAGCACTCGCTGACCGAAGCCCGAGACCGTTTTGCCATCGGCGATTTGCCGGTGACCGACACACACGAAGCGGCAGCCCGTGCCTCGGGCTTGCAAGCGCAGTGGCTGGCGGCCGACAGCGAGTTGCAAATGGCCCGCCAAGTGCTGGCCGAATCCACCCGTTTACCCACCGAGTCACTGAAGCCCCAAGCGCCCAAAGTCACTGAGCCGGTCACCGCCTCACCCACTTTGGAACAGGTGCTGACCCAAGTGCGCGAAGCCAACACCGGTTTGCGACTGAAAAAAGCCCAGTGGGACGTGGCCCGGCAAGAGGTGAAAAAGCACCAAGCCCGCGGGGGCATCACGCTCGACCTGGTGGCACAAGCCGGTCGTGACCGCCTGAGTGGCGACGGCGACTTTGGCCCAGCAAGCAACACACAAAACCAGCAGATGGTCGGTTTGAGCTTGAACGTGCCCTTGTACACCGGCGGTTACCGCAGTGCCAAACTGCAAGAGGCTGTGAGCGCGCAAGCCCAAGCCGAGGCCGAATACGAGTTGGCCGTGCAGCAAACCCAGCAGCAAGCCCGCTCGGTGTGGCTGGCGCTGCAAACCGGGCCTGCCCGTTTGTCGGCCTTGCAAGCCGCATGGAAAGCCAGCACCGCCAGACTGGACGCCACGCGTTTGGGCCGCCAAGTGGGTGACCGCACCACCTTGGACTTGCTGCAAGCCGAAAACGACGCTGCTCAGGCAGAGTTGGCTTGGCTGCGCGCGCAGACCGAGTTTCTGCAGACCCGTTTGCAATTGGATGCCTTAACTGGCAGTCTGTCGGTGAACAGCCTGCAAGCCATCAACGCCCAGCTGGCTCGCTGAAACCCAATCTTTGAACCCGAAGGAGACACCATGAAAACAGCCCACGATCTGGTCCTGCAAGCCAAGGCCCAAGTCCGCGAGATCGCCTTGCAAGACGCCGAAGAAGCCATCCGCCAAGCCGATGTGTTGATCGACGTGCGCGAAGCCGACGAATTTGCTGCAGGCCACCTGCCCGGTGCGGTGCTGGTTCCCCGAGGCTTGCTGGAGTTCAAGCTCACTGGCACGCCCGCCTTGTCGGGCCGCGACCTGAAGGTGGTGCTTTACTGCAAGACCAGCGGGCGCGCTGCTTTGGCCGCGCAGACCATGCAAAGCATGGGCTACTTGAATGTTGCATCGATTGCGGGTGGTTTTGATGCTTGGGCTGCTGCCGGCAAAACGGTGGTCAAACCCGAGCAGCCTGCCTTTGAGTGATTCCGATGGCCGCGTTTTGGGGATGGCTTTGGGCCTTTGTCAAGCATGCCCTCAGTAAAATCCCCGAGCCAAAACTGAAACGGTTTTTTACAAAGCCGTCTTGATTTCGGTTAAATTAGCGTCTGGTTATATTTAAACCCCTCACACGGAGTCCTCATGAAACTGATTTTTGCTGCTGTTGCCGTCTCTGCCCTGATGTCAGCCCCTGCATTCGCCAACTCGGACATGGCCAAGAAAAACGCTTGCATGGCCTGCCATGCGGTGGACAAAAAAATGGTCGGTCCCTCGTACAACGATGTGGCCAAGAAATACGGCGGTCAAAAAGACGCAGCAGCCAATTTGGCCAAGAGCATCAAAGCCGGTGGTTCGGGCAAGTGGGGCCCAGTGCCCATGCCCGCCCAAGCCGCTTTGAGCGATGCCGACGCCTTGACGCTGGCCACCTGGATTCTGGCTGGTGCCAAGTAATTCAAGCCGCTGACAGGCTTGGTTGAAAACAGATGATTTAGAAAGCTCGATTGGTACTCGTGGCTTTTGTTTGCCGCTCAAAGGTCTGCCCTTGAGCGGCTTTTTTACGGGGAAATGGGTATGAACATTTGTAGAACAACCGTTTTGGCAGGTTTGTGTCTCTTGTCGGGCGGTTGGGCTTATGCCCAACCCGCCATCTTCAAGGAAGCCGACTACAAATTGGGTGAAAAACTCATCACCGAAAGCAAATGCGTGGCCTGTCACGTCTCCAAAGTGGGTGGAGACGGCAGTGCGATTTACAAGCCGCAGGGACGCATCAACACCGCTGCATTTTTGCGGGGCATGGTCGAGCAATGCAACACCGAGTTGAATTTGGGCATGTTCCCAGAGGACGTGACTTCGGTCGCGGCGGTGCTCAACCGCGATCACTACAAGTTCAAATGAGGCCTTAGATATTCTCTTTTGGGCGCAGGCAAACACCCAGCTTTTTCACTGGGCATGTCTATGGCTGGATTTGAATCCAGCGTCCATGGCGCATCTGACTGGGTTTTCATCGATGCAGTGGGACTGGAAACCCTCTTCAGGGTTTGTCCAGATCATGAAACGAACCCCGTGTAATCCCTGATTCAGATTCATCGCTTATCGTATATATTCGAACATCCGAATATACGAACCTAAATGTAAGGACAAGATGACAGTGGATCAGGATGCGGTATTTGACAAGGCGGCAGATTTGTTTGCCGTGATGTCGACACCCATTCGGCTTCGCATCATCAGTGCGCTTTGCCAGGGTGAAAAAAACGTGGGGCAATTGCTCGAGAACATCGGCGTGGCCCAGCCCAATATGTCGCAGCACCTGAACATCCTGTTCAGGTCGGGTGTGTTGGGCAAGCGCCGTCAAGGTGCCCAAGTGTTTTATCGGATTGCAGACGACACTGCAGCGAAGGTTTGCCGAGCGGTTTGCACGCAGGTAGCCATCGGCGCGGACATGAATGATCAAACCAACAAGGAGTTTGTGTGAACGCAGACAACATCAATTCAGGAAGGGTGCAAAAAGCACCTGAAAGTTTCCTGACCCCCAGTGGCATCAAGGAGGTCTTTGCCGAAGGCAAAAAGGGCCGTCGTGATTTCATTCGCACTGCCTTTGCAGCTGCTGCTGCAGGTGCCGCCGCGCCCATGGCCATGGCTCAGAGCAACCCCGTGCCCGCCGAAGGTGGGGACCCCAATATTCTGAACTTGCCTGAGCACACCACGGGTCTGGGGCAGGGCGTGGCCGTGGAAGGTTATGGCAAGCCCTCCAAGTTCGAAGCCAACTTGCAGCGCCGTCAAAGCCCTGGCCTGACACAAACCACCCAAGCTTCGGTGTCGTTCGCGCCTTTGCAGTCCTTGTTCGGTATCGTCACGCCCAGCGGTTTGCACTTCGAGCGTCACCACCAAGGTTGGTGGGACATCGATCCGTCCAAGCACCGCTTCATGATCAACGGCATGGTCAAAAAGAACATGGTCTTCACCATGGACGAGATCATGCGTTTGCCATCGGTCTCGCGCTTTGCCTTCATTGAGTGTGGTGCCAACACCGCCACCGAGTGGGGCAACGTGGCGGTGCCCACAGTGCAGTACACGCACGGCATGATTTCTTGCAGCGAGTTCACGGGCGTGCCCCTGATCACCTTGCTGGAGCTGGCCGGTGCCGACCTGAAAAACGGCAAGTTCGTGCTGGCTGAAGGCGGCGACGGTTCGTCCATGACCCGCACCATCCCCATGAGCCTGATCACATCGGGCGAGGTCATCGTGGCCTATGGCCAAAACGGTGAAATGCTCCGCCCCGAAAACGGCTACCCCCTGCGCTTGGTGGTGCCGGGTGTGCAAGGCGTGAGCTGGGTCAAGTACCTGCGCCGTGTGGAGGTGGGTGACAAGCCTTATGCAGCCAAAGACGAAGCGATTCACTACATCGACTTGCAGCCCGACGGCACGCACCGCCAATACACCAACTTGCAAGAAATCAAGAGCGTGGTGACCACGCCCTCTGGCGGTCAAGTCTTGCTCGACAAAGGTTTCTACAACATCACGGGCCTGGCTTGGTCGGGCAAAGGCAAGGTCAAGCGCGTGGATGTGTCCACCGATGGCGGGCGCAATTGGCGTCAGGCCCGGCTGGAGACCCCGGTCCTGTCCAAAGCCTTGACCCGATTCAACCTGAATTGGGTCTGGGACGGCAAGCCAGCCATCATCCAAAGTCGCGCACAAGACGACACGGGTCATGTGCAACCCACTTACCAACAGCTGCGCTCGGTGCGCGGCACGCGATCGATCTATCACAACAACGCCATCCAGTCGTGGTTGGTGCAGGAAAACGGTGAGGTGAAAAATGTCCAGGTTTCGTAATGCCGTTTTGACGGTGGCCCTGCTCGCTGCGGCGGGTGTGGTGGCTGCTCAGTCCAACCCGTTCCCGGGCATTGGCCGCGCCGCAACCCCTTCCGAGGTTGCCAAGTGGGACATCGATGTGCGCCCCGACTTCAAGGGCCTGCCAGCAGGCTCTGGCTCGGTGGCCAAGGGCCAGGATGTGTGGGAAGCCAAGTGCGCCCACTGCCACGGCGTGTTTGGTGAGTCCAACGAGGTGTTCAGTCCGCTCATTGGTGGCACCACTGCCGAAGACATCAAGAATGGACGCGTGGCCAACCTGAAGCGCACCGACTACCCCGGTCGTACCACCATCATGAAAGTGCCCACGGTCTCAACCCTGTGGGACTACATCAACCGCGCCATGCCTTGGACCAACCCCAAGACACTGAACACGGAAGAGGTTTATGCCGTCACGGCCTTCATGCTGAACATGGCCAACATCGTGCCCGACAACTATGTGCTGTCTGACAAAAACATCGCCGAGGTTCAAGCACGCATGCCCAACCGCAATGGCATGAACACAGCCCATGCGATGTGGCCCGGCAATGAATTGGGTGGCGTTAAAAAACCTGACACCGCCAACAAGATTTGCATGAAGGACTGCACGCCTGAAACCAAAGTAGCGTCATTTTTGCCTGACTTTGCACGCAATGCCCACGGCAACTTGCAAGAGCAAAACCGCATCGTCGGTCCCCAGCGCGGTGCAGACACGACACGGCCAGAGCCCAAAGCGGGTATGCCTGTGGCCGCAGCTGCGCCTGTGGCTGCAGCCAAGCCTGCCAACAACGAATCCAAGGCTGCAATTGCACTCTTGAACAAGCACAGTTGCACAGCCTGCCACGGTGTGGACAAGAAAATTGTGGGCCCAGGCTTCAACGAAATTGCAAAGAAACAAGCCGGCAAGACCGACTATATTTTGAGCAAAGTCAAGGGCGGTGGCGTGGGCGTTTATGGTCAAATCCCCATGCCCGCGCAATCCCTGCCTGAGGCGGACGCCAAGCAGATTGCCGAATGGATTTCCAAGGGGGCCAGCAAGTAATACGGGCTATACCCGTTGCACTTCTGAACCTGTTTCAATAGCATCACTCAATCATCAAGGAGATATCAGATGCAAAACCGTCGCGAGACACTCAAGCAAAGCGCTGTTGTGGCTGGCCTCTTGGCCACTGCGGGTTTCCCACAGTTCGCCCACGCCGCGTTCAACAAAGTCGCATTCGACGCCAAGTCGGTGCAAGACGCTGCCAAGGCCGCTGGCGCAACCAGCCTGACCGAAAGCAAAGACGTGACCATCATCGGTCCAGACATCGCTGAAAA
>JAIXOZ010000121.1 GCA_027486495.1 Comamonadaceae bacterium
GCCACGCCACCTCTCTGAAAGGCTCAACCATGAGCAGCAAAATTTACGTGGGCAACTTGCCCTACACCATCGACGACGCCAGCTTGCGTCAAAACTTTTCTGAATTTGGCGGCGTGCTGTCGGCCAAGGTCATGATGGACCGCGACACCGGTCGCTCCAAAGGTTTCGCCTTTGTCGAAATGTCCAGCGCCGAAGAAGCCCAAGCCGCCATCACCGGCCTGAACGGCATGTCGGTCAGCGGTCGCTCGATCGTGGTGAACATTTCCAAGCCCAAAGAGCCCAGCACGGGCTACGGCAGCGGTTACCGCGACACACGCAACTGATCAAATTCAGTCGCCCACAAAAATGCCGCTTCACAGCGGCTTTTTTGTGGGTGCTGGCGTGTGGGTTCATCTGAAAACCAGCTGGAATGACTTGAATTCAAGGCCCTCGCCTGATTGGCCTTGAAAACTCATTTGACATCACATATGCTGTCAGTATGTTGTCTGTAGTCATCGACACCAATGTCTTCGTGGCGGGCTTGCGCTCAGGTGGCGGTGCATCGCGCGCCGTCTTGCGCAAAGCGCTGCACGGTGATTTGCAGCCATTGTTTGGCAACGCCTTGTGGATGGAATATCAGGATTTACTGGATCGCCCTGTGTGGGGCGAATTCACCTCATCGGATGAACCCAGGGCTGTGCTTGCTGCTTTGGCGAAGCAGGCACGCTGGATTTCGGTTTATTACGGATGGCGACCGAACTTGCCGGATGAAGGTGACAACCATTTGATTGAGCTGGCTTTAGCCGGAGGAGCTCAAGCCATCGTCACACATAATTTGCGGGACTTGATGGGTGGGCAATTCCGTTTGGGGAAACTGCGGGTCTTGACACCTGCACAATGTCTGGAGGAATTGAAATGAGCACACTGACGATCCGCTTGCCCGATGACACAGCACAGCGACTCAAATCGCTGGCGCAAAGCCGAGGCCTGAGCATGAACAAATTGGTCGAGCAACTGAGCGCCCATGCTTTGTCAGCTTGGGACACCGAAAATCATTTTCGAGCCATGGCAGCCACCGGTGATGTGAACAAGGCTTTGGCCGTGCTCGACCGTTTGGATCAAACAGACACAGCCCCTTGAAAACAACACAGATCTATATCAGTCGCCCACAAAAAAGCCGCTTCACAGCGGCTTTTTTGTGGGTGGGCTTTTTTGCAAAAGCCCTGGGCACGGGGCGCTTTACTTGCGTGGGCCCTTGGGGCGGTTGAACCAGTTGGCCAGTATGAACAGGCCAAAAACCACGAACATGATGATGAGGATGTGTTTGATTTCCATGGTGAGTCCTTGAGTTACGAGGTGATCTTGTGAATAACGTGGGAAATGATTATGCAGAGATGACGGGCGGGCGTACAGCAGCAGGCGCAGAACGCAGCAAAGGTCCCATAGCCCACAGGGTCATGCCCAGCAGGAGGATTTCTATCATGTAAACAGCTGAGTAGCCCATGACCGGGCTGCCGAGCAGGGCTACGCCGTCGCGCACCAAGCCGCCTGCGGCCATGCCCACACCCGCGGCCGTGGCCTGCACAGCGCCCCAGGCCCCCATGGCCAAACCGATCTGCCCCGGTGGTGCCAGTTGCATGGTGGCCGTGAGGGTGCCGTGTGCAAACAAACCACCCCCTAAGCCAATCAAGAAAATGCCCAGCACAAACAAGGCGGGCATGGCCAAAGGGCCGGAGGCTATGACGCAGATGAAGGCGGGCAAACCCACCCAAGCGCCCCAGCCAGACATGCGGTAGGCGTCGCCACCGCGCCCCAGCACGCGTGAGGCCCAGGCAAAACCCAGCAAGCCGCCCAAGGCCAAGGTGGCCGAGAGCAAGGTGGTGCTGGACACGCTCATGTGCAAAATCTCACCGCCATAGGGTTCCAGCAACACGTCTTCCATGGTGAAGGCCATGGTGCCCAGACCCACCGCCAGCAAACGTCGAACGGTGTTCGGTCCTTGGCAAAACAGTTGCCAGGCTTGCTTGAACGTGTGCTCAATCGGCGTGCCGGGTTTGCGCAGACGGCTGCGCGGCTCTTGCTTCCACAAGGCGATCACGTTCAGCACCAATGTGGTCACGGCCACAGCCTGCACCACGCGAATCAACTGGCCAGGGCTGTAGTCGTTCAGCAAATAGCCCAGCACCAGAGCGCTGCCGATCATGCCGACCAGTTGCATCACATACATGAGGCCCACCACCTGGGGCTGGCGCTCGGGCGGGGCCAGGTCGGTGGCCAAGGCCAGGCCTGCGGTTTGCACCGTGTGCATGCCCAGGCCCACCAACAAAAACGCGCCCGCCGCACCCAGCTGGCCGACCCATGCCGGCGCTTGGCTGGCTTGCCCAGCACCGGCGAGCACCAGGAGGGCAAACGGCATGATCGAAAAGCCACCAAACTGCAGCAAGCTGCCCATCCAGATGTAGGGCACGCGACGCCAGCCCAGCTGAGAGCGGTGGTTGTCCGAGCGAAAACCAATGAGCGCACGCAGGGGTGCAATGAGCAGGGGCAACGCCACCATGAAGGACACCAGCGTGGCAGAGACTTTGAGCTCCACGATCATCACGCGGTTGAGGGTGCCCACCAGCATGACCATGGCCATGCCGACAGAAATTTGAAACAGCGACAAGCGCAGCAAACGCGACAGCGGCAAGTCATCGCTGGCGGCGTCGGCAAAGGGGAGAAAGCGAGGACCCCAACTGGCCAAAGCCATGCCCCAGTTGCTGCGATTTTTGGTGGTGTTCATAAATCAAGAGAAAGACCAGGCGCTTGCGCGCCTGGCCGTTCGGGCTTTCACCCTTTACTTCTTCACCGCAGCATCCGCAGCAGGCGCAGCAGCGACCACTTTGGTACCACCGTTCAAGAAGCTTTTCACCCAGGTGGTGTTCGTCGTCAGAGCCAAGTGCACGCTGAAGGACGAGATCGCCACAGCCGCAATGAACACTGGAATACCCACCGAAGGCTTCACCACACACCACATTTTCGAGTAGATCATGATGATTTTCCTTTACTTGAGCCAGGGTGAATAGATGTAGGCCAGCAGGTGAGCAAATGCGGCAATCATGCCGAAAATCTGCGTACCCTGGATGAGATTGCGGTGAATCTCTTCCGATTCGGCCTCGGTCAGTCCCGTTGGCCAGACTTTGTCTGAGTTAGACATAGTTTTCTCCTTGCAGAAGACGTGCACGGCCCGCACGAGGGCTATTCTTGGCCACCACGGCCAGGAATGGGTGGGCCTGAAACCGGGCGCAACGGGGCATCTGAGGCCTGGCTGTGAGGGGTGTCAAGCGAATCATCTCAAGCCCGCCTTGGCATGCGCCAGGGCAGCATGGCTTGAACCACCGGTGACACCAAACGCGGCACCGACAGGGTTTCGTGAAAGGCGAGCAAGGGCTCACCTGCGTGATCAAATTGCAGCAAGGCACGCTGGTAAAAAGGCGTGTCTTCAAGTTGTTCGTGAACGCGCACGGCTTGCGAGCTGCGCATGCGGCGGTCGATGCGCCAGCCGGTCTTGGACAGGCGCTGCGCAGGGGGTGTGGCGATGGGCTCGACTGCGCCTTGCGGCGTGAAGCGCAGCGAGAGCACGCGGTCTTCGGCGCCGGGCGCTTGCATGTCATAAAACACCACAGTGCTGCCGTCGCGTGTGCGGGCACGGGACCAGTCCCAGGTGTGAAAACCCCGGTCCACCGGTTCGTCGCCTTCGTTCGAATCCAAATACGCGTGGCCTTGCCATTTCAAGTCGGGAGCGTTCAGGTCCACCTCAATGCGCGAGGATGGCGCCAGCGGCCCCCAGCGGTGCTGAGCCTTCACATCGAGCGGAGTGGAATAACCAAACAATTGCTGGGGCCAGAGCTTGATGCGGCCGCGCACACGTCGCGGGATGGGCACACACACCTCGTCGATGTCGATGTGAAGGCAGTCACCGTCCCAGCTCAGCTGGCTCGGGCCAATGGTGAACTGGCGAGCGCTGCGGGGGCAGTGGCGCTGACCGCGCTCGGTCATGGCCCAGCGGCCCTGACCTTTGCTGTAAATGGCCACATTCAGGGCGCAGTGGTTGTCGGGGTTGGCACGGCCGCGCCCACGCGCCCAAGCGTAATAAGGCGAGAACACACTGCCCACAAACGCAATGAGGGTGATGCCGTGTTGGCCGTCGTCACTCATGGCGTCGACATACCACCAAAGGTAGCCCCCGTCTGGAACGTGCTGGTCGAAGCGAGGCTCGCCAGCAGCGCCTCGGCCGCCCGCTGCCCGGACAAGGCCGCCATCGGCACGCCCGGCCCCGGGTGTACGCTGCCCCCCGCCAGATACAGGCCCTGCAGGGGTGTGGTCGAGCCAGGTCGGCTGAAGATGCTGGTCCAGCCGTGCGTCGCCTGCCCGTACAGCGCTCCCCCGCTGGCCGGAAAGCGCCGATGAAAATCCTGCGGCGTCGTTCGCAGGCTGTTGCTCACCGTGGGGTGCAGGTGCAGACCCAGCTGACGCAGGTGCTGAAAAGTGTGCGTTTGGCATTGTTCTAAAGCCTCCTCGGTGATGGCGTTGCCATCACCGCAGGCGGGGGCGTTGACCAAACAAAAAATGCGCTCGGCCTGGCCGGATGCCAAGGGGGCGGGTCGGTCTTGCGCGCAGACATAGACCGTCGGGCTTTCGGGCAGCCGCTGGCGATCGAAGATGTCTTCGAACTCGCTGGCGTAAGTGCTCTGAAAAAACACGTTGTGCCGGTCCAGCGCCACACCCTCTGCGGGCGTGTGCATCGACCACGTCAAGGCCGACAAAGAGCGCGGTGGCGCGGCTTGCGGCACGGCGCGGCGCACATCGTCGCCCAGCAAGCCTTGGCGCAAGGCGGCGGCGTCGCCATTAAAAATAACGCGGTCGGCCGGCAAAAACTCACCCGACTGCAAATGCACCCCGCACACCCGGCCCTGTCGCTGCTCGATGCGCTGACAGGTGCTGTGGTAACGGAACACCGCGCCACGGCGGCGGGCCACACGGGCCAACGCCTGCGCCATGCCGACCATGCCGCCTTCAACCGACCAGACCCCGTCCATCTCGACCTGCGCGATCAGCATGAGCGTGGCGGGCGATTGCCAAGGCGATGAGCCGCAATAGGTGGCGTAACGGGCAAACAACTGGCGCAAACGCGGGTCAGAAAATTGGTTGCCCAGCTGCTGCCACAGGCTGCGCATCGGGCCAAGTTGCGCCAACACGCCCAGACCCTTGAAACCCAAATCACCCATGAAGCCGCCCATGCTGGGGCGTTGGGCGCGGATCATGGGGCCTTCGAGCGTGGCATAGAGCTGGCGTGTGGTCTTGCAAAAATCCCGAAAGCGCCGCGCTTCGTCGCCGCTGGACCAAGCGGCAATGGCCGCTTCGCTCTCTTGCGCGTTGGCCGACAAATCGAGCTGGCTGCCGTCAGGCCAAAAGTGCCGTGCCAAAACCTGCAAAGGCGTGATGCGCATCTCAGCTTCGACGCTGGTGCCCACGCTGCGCAGCAAGGCATCGAACACCCAACGCATGGTGAACACGGTGGGGCCGCTGTCAATTTGCACGCCGTTCACCTCGCGGCTGTGTACCTTGCCGCCGGGCGCGCCTGAAGCTTCGACCACGGTGACATCCAGCCCTTGGTGAGCCAGCGCGATGGCGCTGCACAAACCGCCCATGCCCGCACCCACGATGACAACCCGGTGCTCAGACATGGCTGGCCTCCAGGCTGGGCACACCAGCCAAGCGATGGCCGACCAGCGGTGCATCTTCTTGCGCTGAGTTTTGTGCGGCCAGAGCGGGCGCATCAAAGCTGCGGCCCTGCCAGACCCCGGCCATCTGCAGCACCTGCATGCGCACGAAAAGAGACTCAGAAAAAAACTGATGTTTGTAAGCAGCGGC
>JAIXOZ010000074.1 GCA_027486495.1 Comamonadaceae bacterium
CTGGCACGACAGCATGTACAACAACCGGGTCTTGGTGCCCGACTTTGCGGACCACTTAGCCCATTGGACGCTGGCCTCAAAGCAGGCGCGTGAAACGCATCAACCTTTGCTGGACGTGCCCTATGGCGACGGCCTGAATGAAACACTGGATATCTTTCCCGCCGCACGCGCCGGTGCGCCTGTGGTCATTTTTATCCATGGTGGTTATTGGCGCAGCTTGGACAAATCGGACAACTCCTTTGTCGCCCCGAGTTTGTGTGACCTGGGCGCTTGCGTGGTGATGGTCAATTACGCCTTGTGTCCCGGCACGTCCGAGCGGCCGGTCACCATCCCTGACATTGGTATGCAGATGGCCCGAGCTGCAGCCTGGGTTTGGCATCACATTGCAGAACATGGCGGCGATCCAGGCAACATCACCGTGATCGGACACTCGGCGGGTGGACACTTGGCGGCCATGCTGTTGGGCTGTGACTGGAAAAAGCTCGGTCGTGATTTGCCGGCAAGTTTGTTGACCAAAGCCTTGGCGATCTCGGGTTTGTTTGACCTGGAGTGCATGCGCAAAACACCTTTTCTGCAGGGAGACTTGCGGCTCACGCCAGCGCAGGTGCGCATGGCCAGCCCCGCCAAATGGCAACGTCCCAGACAAGGCGTGCTCTATGCCGTGGCGGGGGGCGACGAGAGCGCTGAATTCCTGCGCCACATTCGTCTGATTCACCAGGCGTGGGGTCCCAAAACTGTGCCGGTTTGCGAAGCCTTGCCGGGCTTGAACCACATGAGCATCGTCGCCGACCTGACACGGCCAGGCACACGTTTGCATGCGCTGGCCCAGCAGTTGATCGCTGCTTAGAAACAAAAAAGCCCCAGCGGCAAAACCGCTGGGGCTTGGACTTTCAGCCCCGTATTTCAGCCCCGCCGATGCGGGGCTTTTTTATCAGTCCAACTTGATGTTGGCAGTCTTGATGGCCTGCGTCCAGTCGGCGATTTCGCGGTCCAGCAGTTTGGTCATGTCGGCTGGGGCGAGAAAGCGCACCTCAATGCCCGCTTGGTCAGCGCGCTGCTTGCTTTCGGGCAAGTCCAGGCTGCGCTTGACGGCATCGGCCAGTTGGTTGATGGTGGCTGTGGGCGTACCGGCTGGGGCATAAAGTGCCACCCAAGCTTCCAAGTCAATGTTGGGGTAACCCGCTTCGGCCATGGTGGGCACTTGGGGCATGCCTGGGTGGCGTTTTTTGCCCGTCACCGCCAGCGCCTTGAGCTTGCCCGCCTGGATGTGTTGCATCACCGAAGGCGGTGTGGTCATGAACACCTGCACTTGGCCGCCCAACACGTCGGCAATGGCTTGGCCAGAACCCTTGTAAGGCACATGCACCAAATCCACGGCAGTTTGCTGCTTGAAGATTTCGGTGCCGATGTGCGAAACCGAACCGTTGCCCTGAGACGCGTAGTTCAGCTTGCCTGGGTTTTGCTTCAAAAATGCGATGAACTCACGCATGTTGTTGGCAGGCACCGAGGGGTGCACTGCCACCACGTTGGTGGCCACGGTGATCAAACCCACGGGTGTCAAATCTTTCAACTCCCATGGCAGTTTGCTCATGAGGATGGGGTTGGCAATGTGGTAACCCGAGTAGGACACCAACAAGGTGTGGCCGTCTTTGGGCGCACGCGCTACTTGTTGGTAAGCCAAGTTACCGCTGGCACCGCCTTTGTTGTCGATCACGACCGATTGGCCGATCAAACGGCCCAAAGGCTCCGAGATCAAGCGGGCCGAGGTGTCGACCAAACCGCCCGGTGGCACGGGCACCACGAGGGTGATGGGCTTGCTGGGGAAGGCCTGGGCCATCAAGGCCAATGGGGCGCACAAGCTGGCCAAGGCCAGCAGTTTGGAAAATTTGCGACGTGTTGTCATGAGAGTCTCTTTTTTGTGGGTGGGTTTGAAAAATCAGCGCATGCCAATTTTGGCGTCTTTGAAAATGTTTTTGGCTTCGCGGGGCAAGCTGCGCCAGTACTGGTGTTGTGCGTCCACGGTGCCATCCAGGGCCACAGCCGCTTCCCAGCCCCAGCGCGGCTTGTAAAGGAAAGATCGGGCCAGCGCCACCAAGTCGGCGTCGCCGCGTTGCAGCACGGCTTCGGCCTGGGCCGGCTCGGTGATCAGGCCCACGGCGATGGTGGTCAGGTCCGAGGCGGTTTTGACCGCTTTGGCCAAGTGCACTTGGTACTCTGGGCCCAAGGCGATTTTTTGCAAAGGCGAAACACCGCCCGAAGAGATGTGCACGAACTGCGCCCCGGCTTGCTTGAGCTGAACCGACAAGGCGGCCGTCTCTTCAATCGTCCAGCCGCCATCGACCCAGTCGGTGCCCGAAATGCGCATGCCCAGCGTGCCACCAAAGGCTTCGCGCACGGCTTTGAACACTTCCATCGGAAAGCGGATGCGGTTTTCAAATGAACCACCATAGGCGTCGGTGCGCTGGTTGGCAATGGGCGACAAAAACTGGTGCAGCAAATAGCCGTGTGCGGCGTGCAGCTCCACCGCCTCAATGCCCAGTTCGTGGCTGCGCCGTGCGGTGTTCACAAAATCGGCCTTGATCTGCGCGATGTCGGCCAAGCTCAGCTCGGTGGGCGCGGCTTCTTGCGGCAAGTGGGGCAGGGCGCTGGGAGCCACAGGCTGCCAGCCACCGTCTGCCGGGGCGATCAGCATGCCGCCGTCCCAGGGGCAAGCGCTCGACGCCTTGCGGCCCGCGTGGCTGATTTGGATGCACACCGGCATGGCGGGGGCCAGGCGGCGGGCACGTTCCAGTTTGTCACCCAGCGCCGCTTGCGTCACGTCGTCCCACAAGCCCAAGCAGCCGGGGCTGATGCGGCCCACGGCCGACACCGCTGTGGCTTCGATGGTGAACAGGCCCGCGCCGCTGTTGAGCAAGTTGGTCCAGTGGGTCAGGTGCCAGTCGGTGGCTTGGCCGTTGTCAGCCGAGTACTGGCACATGGGCGCGATCACGATGCGGTTGGGCAAGGTCAAGGGACCAGACGGTGCATGAAATGTAAAGGGGGTAAAGAGCAGGCTCATGAGGCAATCAGTGGATATTTTTGATGGGGCAAGCAAAGGCGTTGGCCAAGCCTGATCTTATGGAAAACCGCATGGATGCTTATGCTTTGGGTGACAAAGAACCTTGCCAGCCCATTGTTTTTAGGCCCTGATACCTGTGCCTCGCTCTGGGCGTGATCCTAATTCCGGTCGCCCCTAAACTCTTTATCCCTGTCACCTCGTAAAAAACACATCACTATCAACGCGTAAATTCCTAATCCCTGTCACCCCGCACTTGATGCGGGGTCCAGTCTTCGGTTTTGGCTTAACAAGCATAAAGACATGGATCCCGGATCAATTCCGGGATGACAAAAAGAGAGTCCATGGATTTTTCGGTGAATGCAAAAATATGCCGAGTTTCATGAATAATCGCGTACTTCATTCGGGTTAATTCCCGTCTTTAGTTATTCAATTTGCTTGATCAGTTAAATGGCTTTTGCCAACGAAATCATTTTTTTGATGGTCAGCCTGATCATTTTGGGCATGACGGTGCAC
>JAIXOZ010000098.1 GCA_027486495.1 Comamonadaceae bacterium
TTCGCCATTGAAAGAGTTGGGCTGCTGTGATGCCGAATTGCCGGGCAACCATTGAAACTGAGCTGCCAGGTTCGTTGGTCTGTTTGACGATTTCAAGCTTTTGCTCTGGGGTCCAGCGCCTGCGACGCTGAACGCTGGTCACCACTTCCACCCGAGAAGGGGTTGCTGAAGACATAGTCATATCCATGGTCATATTCCTGTTTCTTAGTTTAAGGAATACCGACGGGACTGTGATTCAGGGGGCTAACTCACTGCCCAACACATGATGGCGTCATCAGCAATGGAATAGATTTTCCGAGGATTTTTTTGTGGACCTTGATAGCGTTCGTTGCTGATTTCAAACGACTCACTGGTTGTCAAACTTAGCGTCTCCAAGTCTTTTTCTGTGTTTGGTCGCCCTCTGGGCGTGTATTTCAACTCAACGATACCGATAACCTTTTGACTGTTGCAGATCACGACATCCGGGAAACGTGTTTTACCGCAGCTTGTTTGGATATTGGGTTCGATAAAAACTCTTCGCTGCAAATTTCCTGCCTCAAATTGCTTCAGCAACTCCATGCAAAAATACACCTGCAATGCGTGTTCGGAGCTGATTAATTGTGAGTTGTAGTGATGCTCGATGGTTTTTATCCAAGCTTGGCGAAGGTTGTCTCTGAGCAGACTACGTTTGTTCATTTGGGGCTACTTTAGGACTCACGGTTGAGTCGAATACAAATACCGCTGCATCCCCACGAATGCCTGCCGTACTTGCACCGCATCTCCCAAATCCGCTATTGCGTCATTCAGCGCGTTGTAGCGCAGCTTCAGCAGCGGTGTCAGTTTGTCAGCGTCAAGTTCATCCACACCTTGCTGAACGTATTGGTCCAGCACAAAGGCCAAGAACGCTTGTTGCTTTTGCCCATACGTCACCGCGTTGTGCGCCTTGGCGCGTTGGGCGCGGCTGGCGCGGGTTTCGGTGGGCAGGGCAAAGGCCACGTAGGCCAGCACGTCATACAGGTCGCTTTTTTCGGCGTCGATGATGCGTTGCATTTCGCGCAGCGGGTCGCGGCCGAAGCCTTTGTCGGCCAGGCCGCCCAGCAGAGCTTTGCGCGTGCTGGGGTCGGCCCAGAGGGTGCGCAGTTCGTCTTCGTTTTTAAAGAAGTCGGGCAGGGCACCAAACAGGCTTTCTAAAAACTGCGCGGGTGACATCGGTTTGCCATCAGGCCCCCAGTAGCTGGTGGACGTGATGTGCTGGATGGTGCGGGTTTTGCCGTCGGCCAGTTTGACCACCAGCTTGGGCGGGCGGTCTTCGCCGGGCTCACGTACTTTGGGTGGCTCGGTGGGGTCTTGCGGCTGCCAGCTGGGCGGCAGGGGTTTGGCGGTGGGCGCTTCGGGCTCGACCGGCTCGCCGTCCCAATCGGCATCGTTGAACTTGTGGTGCGCCTTCACAAAGTCATAAATCGTGAAATAGTCCTTGCCGTCATACAGCCGCGTGCCGCGCCCGATGATTTGCTTGAACTCGATCATCGAATTCACGGGCCGCATCAGCACGATGTTGCGCACGTTGCGGGCATCCACACCGGTGGAGAGTTTTTGCGATGTGGTCAGGATGGTGGGCAGCGTTTTTTCGTTGTCTTGAAACTGGCTCAGGTGCTGCTCGCCCAGCTTGCCGTCGTTGGCGGTCACGCGCACGCAATAGTCGGGCGCGGGGCTGGTCTTGGTCTGGTTGATCAGGTCGCGCACCAGCAGCGCGTGCTGTTGGGTGGCGCAAAACACGATGGTCTTTTCGCGCTGGTCGATGCTGTCCATGAACAGCTTGACGCGGTAGGCCTCGCGCTCTTTGATCTCGATGCTGTGGTTGAAGTCTTTTTCTTCGTAGCGCTTGCCTTGCTGCACTTCGCCGTCCAGCACCATGTCGTCGGCGGTGTAGACGTAATCGTCCAGTGTGGTGGCAAATTGCCTGACGCGAAACGGCGTCAAAAAACCATCGTTGATGCCGTCCTTGAGCGAGTAGGTGTAAACCGGGTCGCCAAAATAGGCATAGGTGTCGGCGTTGATCGTGCGCTTGGGCGTGGCGGTCAGGCCCAGCTGCACGGCGGGGCTGAAGTAATCCAGAATCGCTCGCCAGCTGCCTTCGTCATTGGCCCCGCCCCGGTGGCACTCGTCGATGATGATGAAGTCAAAAAAGTCCGGTGGGTATTCACCAAAGTAGGATGTCTCGCCAGGCCCACTCATGAAAGTTTGAAAGATCGTGAAGAACACGCTGCCGTTTTTGGGCACGCGGCCTTTCTTCTTGATCTCGTCCGGCTCGATGCGCACCAACGCATCGTCAGGGAAGGGCGAGAACGCGTTGTAGGCCTGGTTGGCCAAGATGTTGCGGTCCGCCAAGAACAAGATGCGCGGACGGCGGCTCGGCTCGGTGCCTTCTTTCCAGTCCTTCAGGTTCCAGCGGCTGTGAAACAGCTTCCACGCCAGCTGAAACGCGATGAAGGTTTTGCCTGTGCCCGTGGCCAGCGTCAGCAGCACCCGATCGTTGCCTTGGGCCACAGATTCGAGCACCCGGGTGATGGCGGTCTCTTGGTAATAGCGGCCCATCCAGGTGCCGCCTTTGTCTTCGAGCGGCACGGCGGCAAAGCGTTTGCGCCAAGCGGCCGCTTGCGCTTCGCTCTCGCCAAAGGCCATTTCCCACAGCTCATCGGGTGTGGGGTAGCGGACCACTTCGCCTTCGGCCCCCGTGTGCATGTCGATGCCGTAAATGCCTTGGCCGTTGGTGGCGTAGGTGTGGCGAATCGACAGCTTGGCCGCGTAGCTCTTGGCCTGGCCCACGCCCTCGGTCAGCGGCTTGGCCCAGGCTTTGGCCTCGATGACGGCCAGCTTGGTGTTGCGGTACACCAGCACATAGTCGGCAATGTCGGCCCGTGCCCGCTTGCCAGCACCTTGCAGGCGGCCTGCCGTGATGTTGTGCTCACGCAAAACGCGGCTGCCATCGACCTGGCCCCAGCCTGCGGCGGCCAGGGCGGGGTCAATGTGTTCTGCGCGGGTTTCGGCTTCGTTCATATGCATTGTTCTTTTGCTAACAGAACGAGTGTAATGAATTTGAACTCAGTCTCAGTCGGTGACATGTTGTCCCCAACTCAGCATCAAAAGACTTGTTCGGATGCTCGGAAGTAGTCCAGAAAATTCTTGTGTGCTACAGCTACGCCAGGTAAGTCGCACACCGCTGGGATTTTTCGTCGCGTGGGCTCTTTTAGCGATGAGGATTGGCGCGCTTCGTTGGTAATGAGGGTTGCGCCGTGGTACTGCGCTGCTGCAATGATCAGGATGTCGTTTTCGTCCACGCCCTTGGGATGGTACTGATCGTTCTGGATGCCCACATGCTGCTTGATGTCCATAGCAGCCTGGATCACGTCATTACTCATGGCCAGGCGGCGTATGTTTTGACTCTTGAGCCATGTCGCGCAATCAGGCGACTTGTGGCCAACTTCGTCAAGGGCCACCACGGCAATTGACAGTCGCTGGGCTTGAATTTCAGCAGCCAGCCAGTCCCACAAGCCGGGAAACTGGGTGAGTGGGTAGTTGTCCCATGCGTGGAGGATGGATGATGCGTCAAGTGTGTGCACAGAACCGCTCCAGCGCATGCACATCTGCAATCTTCAGACCGTCCAGATAGCCACTGGCTTTGGACAGCGTGATGTGCTGCGCGCTGAGGGAATCCAGCACTGTGCGCACATACCGATCACCAAACATGTGTCTGGGCTCGCGGTACCGGTATGCACGCGACCCACCCTGATCTTCATTGTTATAGGTTCTGCCCGATACCAAATCTCGGTAAGCCTTATAGACAGCCTGGGGCAGACGCCCCGCGTCCATGAGCCTGCGCAAGATGACTTCGGTGCTCACGCCCCACTTCAAATGGTGGGGTCGGAGCCATTCGTCCAGCATGGCCGCCTCTGCCGGGCGGCTCATGTCGTCGATTTGCTTGAGAAATTCGTCTGGCACCAGCACCAGACCGGCAAACTGGTTCGCTTCGCGCTCGCGGCCTTGGGTGCTGCGCAAATCGACTTCTTCGTCGATCCAGCTGGTCTTGTGCAACAGCACATGGGCCAGCTCGTGCATGAGCGTGAAGTTTTGAGCGGCTTCGCTGGCCATTTTTTTGACCACGATGACCGGGCAGTTTTCGTCGTACAGCGCAAAGCCGGCAATCGGGCTTTCCTTGGCGATCTGCCATTTGCCGTTGTAGCCGTTGGTGCGAAACACCAGAATGCCCTTGGCCTCTACCGCTGTGCGGTAAGACTCGAAATCGTTTTTGTCGCCCAAGCCCAGCCATTGGCGCACACGACGCGCGGCGGCAGCCACACCGCGGCTGGGCAGGTCGGGGGCTTCAAAAGGTGTCCAGCCATCGCCATCCAGTTCGTCCTGCAGACTCAGGAAAATCTGGCGTTGCTTCTCAACGCGTTCGATGAGGTTCTTGAGTCGGGGGGAGAGTTCAGGCTTCTGGCTGGCCAGAGTGCGAAACTGGGGTGTGTGGACCTGCGGTGCTTCCACCGGCTCAGGCTCCAGAAAGAAGAGCACCCCACGGCCAAAGAAATCGGCCACGCTACGAAGCTGGTTGAAGGTCAGACCTTCGCCATCGTGCATCAGGGCGGACATGCGATCTGCCGAAATACCCACTTCGGCCGCAAGCGCCTCGGGCGTAATGCCGTGATCGGCACAACACCAGGCAATGCGGGCGGGGTTAATCGATTGGATGCGATCCATGGGTTTCATTTTATAGAACTACTTGACCTTGACCTTTCAGGGAAAACCTGTGTCTCGGCTACAAGAAGTGGCCCCTCATGCAACTACCGAGGAATTCTCGGTAGTTCGGGTGCATGCAACGTGCAGTTTTTGCACGTTCGAAAAATCTTCAGCCATGCAGCTCTCAAACTGTGAACAGCTAAGAATTCATTAGTTGTTGCTCAGCTCTCAATATGTCTGGGTCAAACCTGCCCGCTGAAGGCTTGGTGCAGCAGCGAATTTTTGAGGTCGTCGAGGGCGGTGAGTTTTTGGCGGTAGATGGATTCGAGGCGCTGAGTTTCTTCTTGCAGTTTTTGCAGCTCGGTTGCAATCATGGCCTGTTTGGCAAGAGGCGGGCGCATGAACTTGAAATCTTGAATCTGTGCTCCGCTGATGTGTGGAACACCAATACCCGTCTGAACATCCAGTAGGTGACGGCTAAAGGCTTGGCTACCTGTCAGATGAAACAAGAAATCTGCGCTCAAATTTTGTTTGGAGCGAAGTCTTGCTGTTCGCTGAACTTGCAGACAAGGTAAATCAGTTGCAGTCATTTGGGCACGTTTGAGTCCAGCCTTCACCCAAGGGCGATCCATTGCCAGAACGACATCACCCTCTTTCAGCGCAAATTTTTCATGTGCTGCGCTATCACTCATAGGCCATCGCTTCACATCTTCCCAGCGCAGATACCCTTGCATGATGTTGTCGCCGCGAAGCAGGCGAATGTCATTTTCATTGTTCGAATAGCGGCTGCTTGAGAAAGCAAATCCAGCGACCAAATCTACTTCTGTGCCTAGCGTTGTCGCGATGTGATCGTCTGCTTGACTGCCGAGCACTTCGTCGAGGTGACTTTCAAAAAGCTCGCGGGCGTTTTGGAGGTTCTTTTCGGCGTTGGCTTTGGCGGTGGCGATGTCGGCAAAGGCTTCGTCGAGGAGGGTGACAATTCGACGTTGTTCTTCGAGCGTGGTTACTGGGATGCGAGTATTTTTGATTTTTACTTGTGAGATATTGGGTTGAGCATTTCCGGCAGCCTGTGCAACAAGTTCATCTTTCTTGTATGTGAAGTAGTAGTAAAGAAATTCAGGGATGAATTTCTCAGAAGGAAGAACACCACAGACCGCTTGATTTGTGGCTGCTTCAAATCTCAGGATTCCAACTTCTCCGGCGGTTGCCCCGTACATTGCAATTAGTAATGTGTTTGGAGGGAATAATTTTGCTGAAGAGTTTTCAAGTCCTTTTTTTGTAATGAAATTTGTCGCCTGATAAATCTCACCTTGGCTCACTTCCCCACTTAACAGCCACGGTACATTTCCTGCTTCGTAATACTCCTTGACTGATTTCAAAGGAGTACCACCTGCGCCTGTTCTGCACAACTGGCCAAGTGGCGCAAGTTCCCATCCCGCCTTCACGCCAACAACCCCCGAATATTTCCCAACACCTCTGCCGCCTCGGCATCCAGCAAGGCGATCTCGTCCATGATGTCCGTTGGGCTGCGGTGCACCACTGCTTCGCCGCCGTTCGGGTTTTTGACCGACAGGTCAAACGTGTCCAGGTTCACGCGGGTGGCGGGCACGCTCCAGCTTTTGGGCGAGTCGGCAAATGTCTTTTGCAGCTGCACAAACTCCACCAGGTCCGCGTCGTTCAGCGGGTTGGTTTTGCCCATGTTGCGACCGGGGTCGAGTTGATAGAACCAGGTCTGGCGGGTGGGCTCGCCTTTGGTGAAGAACAGCACCACGGTCTTGACGCCCGCGCCCTGAAAGGTGCCGCCGGGGCAGTCCAGCACGGTGTGCAGGTTGCAGTCGGTCAGCAGCTGTTTGCGCAGGGCCACGCTGGCGTTGTCGGTGTTGCTGAGGAATGTGTTTTTGATGACCACCGCTGCACGGCCGCCGGCACGCAGGCTTTTGATGAAGTGCTGCATGAACAGGAAGGCGGTTTCCCCGGTTTTGATGGGGAAGTTTTGCTGCACCTCTTTGCGCTCTTTGCCACCAAAGGGTGGGTTGGCCAGGATGACATCAAAGCGGTCGCGCTCTTGGATGTCGTTGATGTTTTCGCCCAGCGTGTTGGTGTGCACGATGTTGGGCGCCTCGATGCCGTGCAGGATCATGTTCATGATGCCGATCACATAGGCGAGGCTCTTTTTCTCTTTGCCGTAGAAGGTGCGCTTTTGCAGCGTGTCCAGGTCGTCGGCCTTGGTGGCTTTGGGGCTGAGGTAGGCAAAGGCTTCGCACAAGAAGCCAGCCGACCCGCAGGCCGCGTCGTAGATGCGTTCGCCAATTTGCGGTTGCACCACGTCGATCATGGCGCGGATCAGCGGGCGCGGTGTGTAGTATTCGCCGCCGTTGCGCCCGGCGTTGCCCATGTTTTTGATCTTGGCTTCGTACAGGTGCGACAGCTCGTGCTTTTGGGCTTGGCTGCCAAAGCGCAGTTCGTCGATGCGGTCGATCACGTCGCGCAGGTTGTAGCCGCTTTGGATTTTGTTGGTGATCTCGCTGAACACTTCACCAATTTTGTATTCGATGGTCTGCGGCCCGCTGGCGCGTTGCTTGAAGCCCGCCAGATAGGGAAACAATTTGGCGTTGACAAAGGCTTTGAGGTCGTCGCCCGTGAGCGCTGCGTTGTGGTCGATCTTGCCGTCTGCGCCCTGACCTGACATTTTGGGTGCGGCCCAAGCCGACCAGCGGTAGGGCTCGCTCAAGATGAACTGGTAGTCACGGCCTTCCAGCACCGCCTCGGTGGCTTTGTCGGCTTCGAGGGCGTCGAGGTACTTTAAAAACAGCAGCCAGGACGATTGCTCGGTGTAGTCCAGCTCGCTGGTGCAGCCCGCGTCTTTGTGCAGGATGTCATCGATGTTTTTAAAGGTTTGTTCGAACATAGGTGTCGTATCCCGGATGATCGTAAGGCCGTTTTATAAACAAATGAGGATGAGAAGCGTACCAGTCTTTCATGGCCCTCATCGGGGTTTTGCTCTTGAGTGCCGACTGGGGTAGCTGATGGTTGTACAAA
>JAIXOZ010000052.1 GCA_027486495.1 Comamonadaceae bacterium
AACCCATGGCAAGAGTTTGCTCAGAACACCAAGCGCGGCGACCGCGTCAAGGGCCCGATCAAGTCGATCACCGACTTCGGCGTGTTCGTGGGCTTGGCCGCTGGCATCGACGGCTTGGTGCACCTGTCTGACCTGTCTTGGAACGAAACCGGCGAAAACGCCGTGCGCGAATTCAAGAAGGGTCAAGAAGTTGAGGCTTTGGTCTTGGCTGTGGACGTGGACCGCGAGCGCATCAGCTTGGGCATCAAACAGCTCGACTCCGATCCTTTCACCACCTTCACTTCCATCAACGACAAAGGCCAGATCGTCACCGGCAAAGTCAAGACCGTGGATGCCAAGGGCGCTGAAATCGACCTGGGCGAAGACATCGTGGGCTACCTGCGCGTCAGCGAAATCTCGCGTGACCGCGTGGAAGACGCCAGCCATGTCCTGAAAGTCGGCGACGAAGTCACCGCTGTGGTGGTGAACGTGGACCGCAAGACCCGCAACATCCAGTTGTCAATCAAAGCCAAAGACCAAGCTGACCAGCAAGAAGCCATGGCTTCCTTGTCCCAGCAGGCCAAGACCGAAAACGCGGGCACCACCAGCCTGGGCGCTTTGTTGCGTGCCAAGCTCGACAACAACTGATCCTCGTGATCGGATGACGCCCGTTGTCTGAAAAGCCTGCCCCTGTGATGGGGGCAGGCTTTTTTCAAGACTGACCTCAAGGCAATACCCGTCACTCCCTAACAAGTTGACACCATGACCCGCTCCGATCTGGTTGAAGAAATCGCCGCACGCTTTGCGCAACTGACCCACCGCGACGCCGAATTGGCCGTCAAAACGGTGCTGGACGCCATGAGCGACGCCATGGTCAAAGGCCACCGCATCGAAATTCGTGGATTTGGCAGCTTCTCCATCAACCGCCGCCCCCCTCGCATGGGCCGTAACCCCCGCTCTGGGGAGAGCGTTCAGATTCCTGAAAAGCGCGTGCCCCATTTCAAGCCCGGCAAAGCCCTGCGCGAAGCAGTCGATGCCGGCACTGTTCACATTGCCGCAGACACCCCAGCGCTTGCCGCCATCACGACACCGACTCAATCCCAATGAACTTCAGCCGCTGCTCTAACGGCTTGCGTGAGCAATCCCAAGCTGGCACTTGGACCCCGGGCCTTAAAATCATGTCAGCTTCCAAGGTTTGCACATGAAACGATTGCTCCGGCTGCTCCAGTGGCTACTGAAAGCGGCTGTTTTTTTCACACTGTTTGCTTTTGCGCTGAACAACCAGCAAGAAACCCGAGTCAATTTCTTTTTCGGCACGCATGTATCGGCCCCCACGGTGATGGTGGTGCTGGCAGCTTTCGCGATCGGCTTGGTCGTGGGTGTTTTGGGCATGGTGCCCCGCTGGTGGCGCGAGCGTCAGTCGGTCAAAAAAGCGCCTGCCATTTCTGCAGAAATCACACCACCAACCGAGGTCTCCCGTGGAATTTGACCTGACCTGGATTTTGCTGGGCCTGCCCACCGCCTTCGCTTTGGGCTGGATCGCCTCGCGACTGGACTTGCGACAAATGCGCATCGCCAACCGGCAAGCACCCCGCGCCTATTTCAAAGGTCTGAATCATTTGCTCAACGAGCAGCAAGACCAGGCCATTGATGCTTTCATTGAGGCGGTGCAAAACGACCCGGACACCTCAGAATTGCACTTTGCCTTGGGCAATTTGTTCCGCCGCCGGGGCGAGTATGACCGGGCTGTACGGGTGCATGAACACCTGCTCTCGCGTGCTGACATCAGTCACGCCGACCGGCAAAGGGCACAGCACGGGCTGGCACTCGATTATTTGAAAGCGGGTTTGCTGGACCGCGCCGAAGAGGCTCTGCGCAAGCTCGAAGGTACCTCTTACGAAGGGCAAGCCCGGCTTGCCCGTATGGCCATTTACGAACGATCGCGCGAGTGGCCAGAAGCGGCCGAAGTGGCCCGTTTGCTCGAAAAGTCTGGGGAAGCCGACTTTGGCACTCGCTTAGCGCATTACCAATGCGAGTTAGCCCGCGAGGCGGTGCAAAAGGGTCACAGCGCCAAAGCGCTGGACACATTGGCCCAAGCCCTGCAAGCCCACCCCCGCGCCGCCAGGCCCCGGTTGTTGATGGGGCAATTGCAGCTGAGCCAAGGCCAGGCAAACGCCGCGTTCGACACCTTATCGGTCTTGTTTGAGCACAACGACATGGTCGCACCCCTGGCCGCTGCCAGCTTTGCACAAGCAGCCTTGGCCTGCGATAAGGCGGCCAGTGCCATCAACTTACTGCAAGCCCATTACCTCCGCCACCCTTGTATTGATGTGCTGGATGCGATCACGGCACTGGAAGCCCACCAGCCGAATTCGACTGCCGCGGGCGATGCCATCACCTTGCAGCGCTATTTGGACCATCTGCAAAACCACCCCTCCATGATGGCCGCCAGCAGATGGCTGAATGGGGCCAGAAACGATGTCGGCGAGTTGCCGAAACCGGTGCAAAAAACGCTGGAAAACGCCATCAAACCCTTGGCGCGTTACCGCTGCGCCGCATGTGGTTTTGAAGCCAAAGAACACTTTTGGCATTGCCCGGGCTGTCAATCCTGGGACAGCTATCCACCTCGGCGTGTAGAAGAACTGTAAGCAGGCCTCAAGGCCCGCATCTGGCTGCCCCTGAGCCAAGCCAGCGCCCACCAAGGAACTCCCAGCGTTGTCACTGATGTCAGCTCGCGCATCGTGTATCCGCATAAAATGAGTGGTTGCACAGCAAGGAAGCTCCATGGCACGCACCCTCTACGACAAGATCTGGGACGAACACGTCGTCCACACCGAAGAAGACGGCACCTCCGTCCTCTACATCGACCGCCACTTGGTGCACGAAGTCACCAGCCCCCAAGCCTTTGAAGGGCTGCGCCAAGCCGGCCGCAAGGTCTGGCGCGTCAGCTCCATCGTGGCGACTGCCGACCACAACACCCCCACCACCGGCTGGGAATTGGGCTACGACGGCATCACCGACCCGATCAGCAAAGAACAAATCACCACGCTCGACGCCAACATGAAGGAATACGGCTCTGCAGCCTTCTTCCCCTTCCTGTCCAAGCGCCAGGGCATCGTGCACGTCATTGGCCCTGAAAACGGTGCCACGCTGCCCGGCATGACCGTCGTCTGCGGCGACTCGCACACCTCCACCCACGGCGCATTTGGCGCATTGGCCCACGGCATCGGCACCTCCGAGGTCGAGCACGTCATGGCCACCCAAACCCTCTTGGCCAAAAAAGCCAAGAACATGCTCATCAAAGTCGAGGGCAAGCTGGCCAAAGGCATCACCGGCAAAGACATCGTGCTGGCCATCATCGGCAAGATCGGCACCGCAGGCGGCACCGGCTACACCATCGAATTCGCAGGCTCGGCCATCCGCAGCCTGTCCATGGAAGGCCGGATGACGGTCTGCAACATGGCCATCGAAGGCGGCGCACGCGCAGGCCTCGTGGCGGTGGACGACAAGACCATCGAGTACGTCAAAGGCCGTCTGCTCTCGCCCACGGGTGTGGAGTGGGACCACGCTGTCGCTTATTGGAAGACACTGCAGTCCGACCCCGGCGCACACTTTGACGCCGTGGTCGAGCTGGACGCCAGCGCCATCGTGCCGCAAGTCACCTGGGGCACCTCGCCCGAAATGGTGCTCGGCATCGACGGCCAAACGCCCGACCCCGACAAAGAAAAAGACGATGTCAAGCGCGACGCCATCGAGCGCGCACTGACCTACATGGGCCTGCAGCCCGGCAAGGCCCTGGCTGACATCACCATCGACAAGGTCTTCATCGGCTCGTGCACGAACAGCCGCATCGAAGACATGCGCGAAGCCGCTGCCGTGGTCAAAAAACTCGGCCAGAAAGTCGCCAAGAACGTCAAGCTGGCCATGGTCGTGCCCGGCTCTGGCTTGGTCAAAGTGCAAGCCGAACAAGAAGGTCTGCACGAAATTTTCAAGGCCGCAGGCTTTGAGTGGCGCGAACCCGGCTGCTCGATGTGTCTGGCCATGAACGCCGACCGCCTGGAGCCCGGCGAGCGCTGCGCGTCCACCAGCAACCGCAACTTCGAAGGCCGTCAGGGCGCGGGGGGGCGCACCCACCTGGTCAGCCCTGCCATGGCCGCCGCTGCGGCCATTCACGGCCACTTTGTTGACATCCGCAAATTCGCCTGAGGCGACCGGGAAATCACACCATGCAGAAATTCACCCTCCTCAAAGGCATCGTGGCCCCGATGGACCGCGCCAACGTGGACACCGACGCCATCATCCCCAAGCAGTTCCTCAAGTCGATCCGCAAAACGGGCTTTGGACCCAACCTGTTTGACGAATGGCGCTACCTCGACGTCGGCCAACCCGGCGTGCCCGAGTCCGACCGCAAACCCAATCCCGACTTCGTGCTCAACCAGCCGCGCTACAAAGGCGCCAAAGTTCTTTTGGCCCGCAAGAACTTCGGCTGCGGCTCCAGCCGCGAACACGCGCCCTGGGCCATCGACCAATACGGCTTTCGCTGCGTGATCGCGCCCAGCTTTGCCGACATCTTCTTCAACAACTGCTTCAAAAACGGCCTGCTGCCCATCGTGCTGCCCGAATCTGTTGTGGCCAAGTTGTTCGATGAAGTGGCAGCATTCCCTGGCTACGAGCTCACGGTGGACTTGGAGCGCCAGGTCGTGGTGCGCCCTCAAGGCGAAGAAATTCCATTCGAGGTGCAGGCTTTCCGCAAGTACTGCCTGCTCAACGGGTTGGACGACATCGGCCTGACCTTGCGCCACGCCGAAAAAATCAAGGCCTTTGAAGCCGAACGCCTGGCCACCAAGCCCTGGCTGGCTCACACCGCCGTCAACGCCTAAAGAACTCGGAACTTTCATGAAAATCGCAGTCCTCCCCGGTGATGGCATCGGCACCGAAATCGTCGCTGAAGCCGTCAAAGTCCTGAACACACTCGACCTGAAGTTCGAGATGGAAACCGCCCTGGTCGGCGGCGCCGCTTACGACGCCTTTGGCCATCCACTGCCCGAAGCCACTCTCAAGCTGGCGATGCAGTCTGACGCCGTGCTGTTTGGTGCGGTGGGTGATTGGAAATACGACAAGCTCGACCGCCCCCTGCGTCCTGAGCAAGCGATTTTGGGCCTGCGCAAAAACATGGGCCTGTTCGCCAACTTCCGCCCCGCCATTTGCTACGAGCAGTTGGTGGGCGCGTCCAGCCTCAAGCCCGAGCTGATTTCGGGTCTGGACATCCTGATCATCCGTGAGCTGACGGGTGACATTTACTTCGGCCAGCCACGCGGCCGCCGCATCGCCACCGACGGGCACTTCCCCGGCGCCGAAGAAGCCTTCGACACCATGCGCTACAGCAAGCCCGAGATCGAGCGCATCGCGCATGTCGCCTTCCAGGCCGCACGCAAACGCAAGGCCGCAGGCAAAGAGGGCCGCGTGACCAGCGTGGACAAAGCCAACGTGCTCGAAACCTTCCAGTTCTGGAAAGACGTGGTCACCGAAGTCGGCAAAGAGTACCCCGACATCGCGCTGGACCACATGTACGTGGACAACGCCGCCATGCAACTGGTCAAAGAGCCCAAGCGCTTTGACGTGGTGGTGACTGGCAACATGTTCGGCGACATCCTGAGCGACGAAGCGTCCATGCTGACGGGCTCGATCGGCATGCTGCCCTCGGCCAGCCTGAACACGAAAAACCAAGGCCTGTACGAACCCAGCCACGGCAGCGCCCCCGACATCGCAGGCAAAGGCATCGCCAACCCACTGGCTACCATCTTGTCGGCCGCCATGATGCTGCGTTTCAGCCTGAACCAGGGCGAAGCCGCTGAGCGCATCGAAGCGGCGGTGCAAAAAGTGCTGGCCCAAGGCCTGCGCACAGGTGACATCTACAGCGAAGGCACCACCAAAGTCGGCACCGCTCAAATGGGTGATGCGGTGGTCAAAGCGCTGGGCTGATCAAACCCCGCCAAGCACAAAGCCCGGCACCTGCGAAGGTGACCGGGCTTTGTTTTTTTAAGCGCCCTCAGGCTTGACCCATCCGCACCAAGCGCCCCGGGCGGGCTGCGGTGATTTCGCCTTCGCATTGCACCTGCTCACCTGCCACCCAGGTGGCGACATAGCCTTCGGCTTTTTGCACAAAGCGCTTGCCGCCTGCAGGCAAGTCGCGCACCAAGCGAGGCAGGCCCACGCTCAGGCGCTTGGGGTCGATGGCGTTCAGGTCGGCGCGCATGCCCTGCGCAATCACGCCCCGGTCTGACAAGCCCAAGTACTGGGCATTGCGGCGGGTGAGCATTTCGACGGCCGTCTCCAGCGCGATGGCGTCGCGGCCCCGGTCGCGCACCCAGTGCGTCAGCATGAAGGTCGGAAAGCTGGCATCGCACACCGTGCCCACGTGGGCACCCGCATCGCTCAGGCTGCTGAGCGCTCTGGGGTGGGCCAGCATGCGGCGCACCGCATCAAGCGAGCCCTCGTTGTAATTGAAGATCGGGAAATAAATCAGGCCTTCACCGGTGCCCGCACTCAGGTGGTCGTAAATCGCCTCCAGCGGTGTGATGCCCGCCTGTTTGGCGCGCACCAGAAAGCTCTGCATCACCGAGGGCTCGTAATTGAGCGTGTCCTCCAGTGCGAACATGCGCCCACTGATCATGTCGATCTTGGCCAGCAAGATGTCCACCAGCGGCGGGATGGCGCTGCCGTCTCCGGCCAGGCGTTCGGATTTTTCCGACAAGATGCGGGCTTTGCGGGCCGGATCGCGCAGTGCCTGGGCGCGCTCTGCCAGCGGCAAATGCGCCACTTCTTTGTAAGAGGGAAAGCCCATGAAGGGGTGAAAGCTGGCGTCCTGACCATTGAGCACGCCAATACCCCGAACCGCCGTCTGCATATAAAGCGGCAGCCCCGCCTGCACCGCCGATTCAACCCGCTCTTGGATCTTCAGGTATTGCTCGCCACCGGGATCACGTTGCAGCCAGGTCATGGACACCGGCTTGCCGCTGGCCCGCGCCAGCGCCTCCACGCAATCGAACTCGGCGTCGAAGGGGTCGGGGCCGTTCAGCAGGTTGAAGTCGCTCACGATTTGCACCACGCCGTGGCCCAAGCCCTCAAAGGCCTGCGCCAGACCGGTCAATTCGTCATTGCCTGCATTGGCGGCAGGTGTGTCCTTGCCCTCGGAGGTGCGGTGGTTGTCGCTGCGCCCGGTGCTGAACCCGGCGGCACCGGCCTGCAAGGCTTCGCGCAAGAGCGTGCGCATGGCCTCGATGTCTTGCGCCGTGGCCTTCTCGTGGGCCAGGGCGCGTTCCTTCATCACATACATGCGCAAAGGGTCGTGCGGCACCTGCACCAAATAGTCCAGGCTGCGCGGCGTAGCCGCCAGCGCGTCCATGTACTGCGGAAAGCTTTCCCAGTTCCAGCGGATGCCCTCGTGCAGCGCTGCGCCCGGGATGTCTTCAACGCCCTCCATCAGCTTGATCAGGTCGTCTTCGTGGCCCGGGCGTTTGGGCGCAAAACCCACACCGCAGTTACCCATGACCAAGGTGGTCACGCCGTGGTAAATGCTGGGCGTGAAGCACTCGTCCCAGGTCACTTGCCCGTCGTAATGGGTGTGGATGTCCACAAAACCGGGGGTGATCCACAGGCCCGTGGCGTCCACGGTTTGCTGGGCGGGTTCGTCCACCTGGCCCACCGCCACGATGCGGCCGTCTTTCACCCCGACATCGGCCACACGGGCGGGCGCGCCCGTGCCGTCGACCACGGTGCCGTTTTTAATCAAGCAATCGAGCATCTTTTCTTCTCCAATACAGGGCCAGGCCCATGCCGCTCACGATGTGCCAAATGCCCCACAGGCTGGCCAGCGTGACCATGCCCAGGTCGCTGCCAAACTGCAAGGCAATGATGCCCAGCGCCAGGCCTGAGTTCTGCATGCCGCCTTCGATCATGATCGCCCTGCCATCCCGCTCGCTCATGCCCATGGACTTGGCTGTGGCCCAGCCCAAAAACAGACCGCTGGCGTTGTGCAGCACCACAATCAAAAAGGTGGGCAAAAGGCCCAGCGTCAGCAGCTGCCGCTCCTTGATGAGACCGGCCACGATGAACAAGATCAAAGCACCCACGGCAAAGTTGCCGAGCGGCTTGCGGATGCGCTGCGTGAGGTTAGGCAGCTGGTGCGAAAACAGCAGCCCCAGCGCCAGCGGAATGCCGAGGACCATCAACAAACTCAGCCAAATGCCAGACGGGTCAATCGACAACTCGCGCAGCCACGACGCAGTCTCAGGGTTGGCCGCGATCATCCAGCTGAAGTTGAAGGGCGTGGCCAACAGCGCCATCAGACTGGCCACGGCCGAAATGCTGACCGACAAGGCGGTGTTGCCGCGCCCCAAGTGGGTGACCACGTTGCTGAGGCTCCCTCCCGGGCAGGCCGCCACCAAAATCATGGCCGCCTCGACGTTGGCGGGCAAATCCAGCGCCAGTGTGGCCAACCAAGTGCCCACCGGCAGCAAGATGAACTGGGGAATCAGGCCGCACAGCACCGCCTTGGGGGCTTGGGCGACCCGCCGAAAGTCCGCGATCCGCAATTCCAGCGACACGGAAAACACCATGGTGGCCAGCACCAAACTCAAAATCAATTGTTGTGAAGTCATGCATTTTTCCCTTGTGAAAAGTATAGACAGCGCCAACAAGCCGAAGACAAAGGGTTTACGCGCAGGTCAACCGCAGCGCCGTCAGGTTTCCACAAGACCATCCGCTACAATATCGGGCTATGTTTCACCCCAGCTTGTTCTCTTTGAACCACGCCAACACCGTCCAGGTGGGTGCGTTTGTGGGTGCTGTCTCTACAAAAACCACGACCATTAAGGGCTGATCCAGTCTGGTTCGTCGTGCGCCCCCCGGCCAGACGAGCCGGGCAAACAGTCTGGTCTGACACTGTTTTAAAAACTGAAAGGGCGTTGAAATGAGCAAGTTAGTAGGTTTGGTCGGCTGGCGCGGCATGGTCGGCTCGGTTCTGATGGACCGCATGATTCAGGAAAAAGACTTTGACCTGATCGAGCCCTTGTTCTTCTCCACATCGAACTCAGGCGGCAAAGCCCCCTTGATGGCCAAGAACGAAACCACGCTGCAAGACGCCTTCAACATCGAGCAGCTCAAGCGCTGCGAGATCATCATTACCGCGCAAGGCGGTGACTACACCTCCGAGGTCTTCCCCAAACTGCGCGCCGCAGGCTGGAACGGCCACTGGATCGACGCCGCGTCGACCCTGCGCATGGAAAAAGACGCCGTGATCATCTTGGATCCGGTCAACATGCCGGTGATCAAAAACGCTCTGGCCCAGGGTGGCAAGAATTGGGTGGGCGGCAACTGCACCGTGTCGTGCATGTTGATGGGTGTAGGCGCCCTCTACAAAGCCGGTCTGGTCGAGTGGATGAGCACCCAGACTTACCAAGCGGCTTCGGGTGGCGGCGCGCAGCACATGCGCGAGCTGCTGACCCAATATGGCACCCTGAACGCCGAAGTCAAAGCCCTCTTGGACGACCCCAAGAGCGCCATCCTTGAAATCGACCGCATGGTGGCGGCCAAGCAGCGCGCTCTTACAGCAACTGAGACGGCCAACTTTGGCGTACCACTGGGCGGCTCATTGATCCCCTGGATCGACAAAGATCTTGGCAACGGCATGTCCAAAGAAGAGTGGAAAGGCATGGCCGAGACCAACAAGATTTTGGGCATGGGTGAGGCCTTTGGTTCTAAATCCATACCGGTGGACGGCTTTTGCGTGCGGGTAGGCGCGATGCGCTGCCACAGCCAGGCCTTGACGTTCAAGCTCAAAAAAGACGTGCCTGTGGCTGACATCGAAGCCATGATCGCCGCCGACAATGATTGGGTCAAAGTGATTCCTAACACCCGGGAATCGACTATCAAAGACTTGACACCCGTTGCCGTCACCGGCACCATGAGCATCCCTGTGGGGCGTGTACGTAAGTTGGCCATGGGACCGGAGTATATTGGCGCCTTTACCATTGGTGATCAATTGCTGTGGGGTGCAGCCGAGCCGCTGCGCCGCATGCTCCGTATCTTGCTGGACGCTTGATACTTGACACCCACACAACAACAATTATCGGGAAACTCATGGGTCAAACCAACCGCCAAACAGAAAACAAGCTCCGATTAAAAGCCTTGTGTGCTTTGGTTTTTTCTTTATGGGTCATCCCCGCATCAGCTCTGGAACTGGGTCGGCTTCAAATCTTTTCTGCCATTGGCGAGCCATTGCGTGCAGAAGTCGAAATTGCCCAAGCCACAACCGAGCAGCTGAACAGCTTGCAGACCCAATTGGCTTCACCCAGCAGCTTCAATCAAGCCGGAATGGAGTACAACCCTGCGCTAGTGGGCCTGACAGCGAGCTTGCAAACGCGCAGCAACGGGGTACGCTTCATTGCACTCAAGGGCCAATTGCCGGTCCGAGAAAATTTCATTGACCTCATCTTGGAGACTAAGTGGGCCACAGGCCGACTGATTAAAAATTACGCATTGCTTTTGAATTCGGTCAATGACAAGGCCGTCATCTCTGGCCCATCTGACACATTCACGCCACCTCCTAAGTTGGCCACACTCCCATCTGCAGTCACATCGGTGCCATCGGCAGTGCCCGTGATCCGATCTGCTCAAACAGACCCATTGCCAGAAGGTCTCAACGCCACCAGCGTGACAGTCAATGAGAAGAACGTACCTGTTTACCGGTTCGCACCCACTGACAACTCAGTACCTGCCGCTTCAGCGAAGCTTGCCGCGTTGGACGCTCCTGCAATTTCAGCTCGTCCTGAGACATCCTCTGCATCAGGGTCTGTGAACGAGACCAGCCTTCAAGTCAAAACGGGCGACACGGCCTCGCGTTTGGCTTTGCGACATATGGCATCCAATGTTTCTCTGGACCAAATGCTTTGGGCCATGCTTGAAGCCAACCCAGATGCATTCATCCAAGGCAATGTGAACCTGGTCAAGGCCGGCGCGGTCATCCGAATCCCCAACACCTCTGAAGCACTGAAAATCCCACGCGCACAAGCGCGAAAAATGGTGCTCTCCCAGGCGAGAGATTTTGCAGCGTATGCACAACGGCTGGCACAGTCTGCCCTGTTGGTTGACAGCAAATCCAGCCGCGAAATGTCAGGGAAAGTGAGTGCCGAAGCTGCCCAAGAAACCACGGCCAATCCACCACAAGACAAACTGACACTGTCTAAATCCGAGATCAAAAATAACAGTGCAGAAGCCAAATTGGCAGCTCAACAAGAAGCCAAGGACACCGCAACACAACTGGCCGAACTGAACAAAAACCTACAGGACCTGGAGGCGCTGAGCAAGAATCAGCCCGTCGTAACAGCCAGTCCAAGTACCGCCCCATCTGCAGATACCAGCGCGACGACACCCATACAAAACGACTCTGGGTATGCGACTTTGCTCAAGGAATTAAAAGACAACAAGCAAATTTGGACATGGGCAGCGGCATTGTTGGCCATGATTTTGTTGTTTGTGTTCTGGGTTCGCAGGAAGTCCAGCGAACCGCAGACGGTCTATGCCCCCTCCTACGATGACATAGCCCCCCAAAGCTCTCACCCGGCCATGAAAATGCCCATGGGCGGCCCAAGCATGCCCAACGACATCGCGTCCATCGACCTGAACTTGCAGCCACACCCTCCGGCAACCGATACGGCCCCCGCACAGGTGCACACCCATGTGACGCCCACCGTGGCCCAAGCGGCCACGACCATCGAATCCACCGCCGATGACACAGAACGCAGCAAGCTGAACCTGGCCGCACAGCTGTCCGCCAAAGGTGACAAAGATTTGGCCAGAGCCTTGATTTTGTCTGTGATCTCCTCCTCCAGTGGCGATCTAAAGGCCAGGGCCATACAACAACTCGGCCAAATCCGGTGAGATTGGCCCTGGGCGTCTGCTATTCGGGCACGGCTTACCAGGGCTGGCAAAGTCAGGCCACAGGTCAGACGATTCAGGACAAACTCGAAAAAGCCCTGGCGCAATTTGGCGACGTGCCTCGCGTCAGCACCTTGTGCGCGGGGCGCACCGATGCGGGCGTGCACGGCCTGATGCAGGTCGTGCACTTTGACACCCACCTGGAGCGTGACACGCACTCGTGGGTGCGCGGCACCAACCGGTATTTGCCACTGGACATCGCTGTGCAATGGGCTCAGGTCATGCCCGAGACTTTCCATTGCCGCGCCAGCGCCACAGGCAGGCGCTACATCTACGTGCTGCTCGACTCGATCGTGCGCCCCAGCCTAGAGACAGGCCGCGTGGGCTGGGTGTACCGTCCACTGGACCAAGCGCTCATGCAACAAGCCAGCCAGCATCTGCTGGGTGAGCACGACTTTTCATCCTTCAGGGCAAGCAGCTGTCAGGCGCTCTCGCCGGTCAAAACCTTGCGGCACATCGGCATTTCAAAACACGGCGCTTATTGGCGCTTCGAGTTTGAAGGCAACGCTTTTTTGCACCACATGATCCGTAACATCATGGGTTGCTTGGTAACGATTGGCCAAGGCCATCAGTCGCCCGACTGGATGCGAGAAGTGCTGCTGGCCCAAAGCCGAGACGCTGCAGCGCCCACGTTTTCTCCCGACGGTCTGTACTTTGCAGGTCCGATCTACAACCCCGAATGGGGACTGCCCGACACCACCCCTGCCTTTGATTGGTTGCCATGAACCCAAGCAACGCATCAACCAACGACACCCCTCAGCAACGCACCCGGATCAAAATGTGCGGCTTTACCCGCGAAGCCGATGTGTTGGCAGCTTGTGCCGCCGGTGCCGACGCCATCGGCTTTGTGCTTTATCCGCCGAGCCCACGCCACGTGAGCCTTGAGAGGGCAGGTGAGCTTGCAAGCCTGCTTGCGCCCTTTGTGACCCCTGTTCTGCTCTTTGTCAATGAGGGGGCTGACCGCATTCAAGCCGCTTGCAGACAAGTGCCTGGCGCTTTGTTGCAGTTTCATGGCGATGAGTCCCCCGAATTTTGCGAAGCCATGTCGCTGCTCACAGGTCGTCCGCACCTCAAAGCGGCCCGAATCCCCCTGTCCGAGGTCCATGACTTCGACTTGCTAAAATTCTCTGAAATTCACCACGCTGCCCAAGCCCTCTTGCTCGACGCTCATGTCGACGGATACGGCGGGGGCGGGAAAACATTCAATTGGTCACTGCTGCCACCAAACGTCAATGCTCACCTCGTTTTGTCTGGTGGACTCACACCTGCAAACGTGGCCGATGGCATTCGGTCATTGCGCTCACACGGCCTGTCTCTGGCCGTTGACGTGAGCTCGGGCATCGAAGCCGGCAAAGGCCTGAAAGATCCCGCCAAAATGAAGCAGTTTGTCGAGGCGGTGCGCACCGCAGACAATGATCCCTCCTTATAAAACATTTCCGCAGGTTCGTCTCACCGCTGTTCACAGCGATTGAACGCTTGTTCAATCACCGAGCGAGCTTGCCCAAACCGAGCCCAACAACATGTTCGAATACCAGCAACCTGACCTCAAAGGCCATTTCGGCGTTTACGGTGGCAGCTTCGTCAGCGAAACCCTGACCCACGCCATCAATGAACTGAAAGCCGCATACGCCCAATACCAGCACGACCCGGCCTTCATTGCCGAATTCAATTCCGAGCTGGCGCACTTTGTGGGCCGCCCCTCGCCCATCTACCACGCTGCACGCATGAGCCGCGAGGTGGGCGGCGCGCAGATCTTCTTAAAGCGCGAAGACCTCAACCACACCGGCGCGCACAAGATCAACAACACCATCGGCCAAGCCATGCTCGCCAAGCGCATGGGCAAACCTCGCATCATTGCCGAGACCGGAGCGGGCCAACACGGCGTGGCCACCGCCACGATTTGCGCCCGTTACGGGCTGGAGTGCGTCGTCTACATGGGCAGCGAAGACGTCAAGCGCCAAAGCCCCAACGTCTACCGCATGAAGCTCTTGGGCGCGACCGTGGTGCCGGTTGAGTCGGGCAGCAAGACGCTGAAAGACGCCCTGAATGAAGCCATGCGCGACTGGGTGGCCAATGTGGACAACACCTTCTACATCATCGGCACCGTGGCAGGCCCCCACCCCTACCCCATGATGGTGCGCGATTTCCAGAGCGTGATTGGTCAAGAGTGCCTAACGCAAATGCCCGAGATGCTCAAGAGCCTGCAGATGGCAGAGCAACAACCCGACGCGGTCATTGCCTGCGTGGGCGGCGGGAGCAACGCCATGGGCATCTTCCATCCCTACATCTCGCACGAAAACACGCGACTGATTGGCGTGGAAGCCGCTGGCGAAGGCATGGATTCGGGCAAGCACTCGTGCTCGCTGCAACTGGGCAGCCCCGGCGTGCTGCACGGCAACCGCACCTACATCCTGCAAGACGACAACGGCCAGATCACCGAGACGCACAGCGTGAGCGCGGGCTTAGACTACCCCGGCGTCGGCCCTGAACACGCCTTCCTCAAAGACATTGGCCGAGCCGAATACGTGGGCATCACCGACAAAGAAGCGCTTGAGGCCTTCCACTACCTGTGCCGCACCGAAGGCATCATCCCCGCGCTGGAGTCAAGCCACGCGGTGGCCTATGCCATGCAATTGGCCAAAACCATGCGTGCTGACCAATCGATCCTGGTCAACTTGTCGGGCCGTGGCGACAAAGACATTGGCACTGTGGCCGATTTGTCGAGCGCCGACTTTTTCTGCCGCCCCAGCTGCCAAGGCCAGTCGGTCAAAGGCGCTGAGCAGCCTGTGAACTTTGTGAAGTGATTGCCAGCATGAGCCGCATCGACACCACCCTCTCCGCCCTCAAGGCCCAAAGCCGCAAAGCCCTGATCCCTTATGTCACGGCCGGTTTTCCGCAAGCGGGCACCACCGTGCCGCTGATGCACGCCATGGCCAACGCTGGGGCCGACATCATCGAGCTGGGCGTTCCATTCTCTGACCCCTCCGCCGACGGTCCCGTGATCCAGAAAGCTGGCGACAAAGCATTGGCTCTGGGCATTGGCACCGTGCAGGTGCTGGCCATGGTGCGCGAGTTCCGCCAAAACAACACCACCACCCCGGTGGTCTTAATGGGCTATGCCAACCCTGTGGAGCGCTACGACCAAAAACACGGCGCAGACAGCTTCATCCGAGACGCATCTGCTGCCGGGGTGGACGGCGTGCTGATCGTGGACTACCCGCCCGAAGAATGCGTGGAGTTTGCCGCCAAGCTCCGCGCCCACAGCATGGACCTGATCTTTTTGCTGGCCCCCACCAGCACCGACGAACGCATGCAACAAGTGGCCCAAGTGGCCAGCGGCTATGTTTACTACGTGTCGCTCAAGGGCGTGACGGGTTCGGGCACGCTGGACACCGATGCGGTCGAAGCCATGCTGCCGCGCATCCGCCAGCACGTCAGTGTGCCCGTGGGTGTGGGCTTTGGCATCCGCGACGCAGCAACCGCCAAGGCGATCAGCAAGGTGGCCGATGCGGTGGTGATTGGCTCGCGCCTGATCCAGTTGATCGATGCTGCGCCTGCTGACCGCATCAACAATGTGGCCGGTGAATTCCTCTCTGGCATCCGCCAAGCGCTGGACGCGTAGGAGCGTGTATCCACCGTCATGGCTACTGGCAGGAGCGGCTTGCGGCAGCGTTGAACGATAATTCTTTCTTTAGGAGAACCCCTCATGAGTTGGCTTGAAAAACTGCTCCCCCCCAAGATCCAGCACACCGATCCGGCCGATCGCCGCACGGTCCCCGAAGGCTTGTGGGTCAAATGCCCCAGCTGCGAAGTGGTGCTCTACAAAACCGACCTGGAAGAAAACCATAACGTCTGCCCCAGCTGCTCGCACCACCTGCGCATCGGTGCCCGCGCCCGCTTGAACGCCTTTTTGGACGGCGAAGGCCGCTACGAAATTGGTCATGAAGTCCTGCCCGTTGACCCCCTCAAGTTCAAAGACAGCCGCAAATACCCCGAGCGCCTGAAAGAAGCGATGGACAACACAGGCGAGACCGATGCCCTGGTGGTCATGGGCGGCTCAGTGCACAGCATCAACCTGGTAGTGGCCTGCTTCGAGTTCGACTTCATGGGCGGCTCGATGGGCTCAGTGGTGGGTGAACGTTTTGTGCGCGGCGTGGAAACCGCCATCGCGCAAAAAGTACCTTTTGTCTGCTTCACTGCCACGGGCGGTGCGCGCATGCAAGAAGGCCTGCTTTCACTCATGCAAATGGCCAAGACCAACGCCGCCCTGACCCGTCTGGCCAAAAAAGGCCTGCCCTATATCAGCGTGCTGACCGACCCGACCATGGGTGGCGTGTCAGCCGGCTTTGCTTTCTTGGGTGACGTGGTCATTGCCGAGCCCAAAGCCCTGATCGGCTTTGCGGGTCCCCGTGTGATCGAAAGCACCGTGCGTGTGACCTTGCCCGAAGGCTTTCAGCGGGCCGAGTTTTTACAGACCAAGGGCGCGGTGGACTTCATCTGCGACCGCCGCGAGCTGCGTAAAACCATCGCCACCACGCTGGCCATGCTGCAGCGTCAGCCAGCAGACGCGGTCAGCTGAGTCGACCGACACCCCAAAACAAAGGCCCTCCTAGGAGGGCCTTTTTGTTGAGGAAAAGCTTTAAACGGTTCAGTGCATCCAGCCCATTTGCAGCGATGCCAACACCATGCCGATCAACTGCAAGACCACCAGCAAGGCAATGGGCGACAAATCCACCCCGCCGATCAGGGGCACCACACGCTGAAAAGGCCTCAAAAAAGGCTGACTCAAGCGCGCCACCAGGGCGTACATGGGTGAGCCGGGGTTGACCCAAGACATCACCGCCAACACCAGCACCAAGGCACTCAGGGCCGACACCACCAGCTGGGCCATGCCCACCAGGCTCACCAAGGGCAGCAAAGCCAATACCCCCTGCCCGCCCGAGACCAGCCACAGCAGCAGGTACTGCAAAAGCTTGATCAGGAAGGCGCCGACCAGACTCGACAGATCCCAGGCCGACCATGGCGGAATCACCCGGCGCAGCGGCAGCAGCAACCAGTCGGTCACCGCAAACACAAACTGGCCCAAAGGCTGGTGAAAAGAAATGCGTTGCCACTGCATCAAAAAGCGCAGCAAGCAAGTGCCTGCAATCAGGCCCGCCACCACATCCAACACCAAGCTCACCATCTGGAACAACATCGATTTTTCTCCTGCTCGTGAGATGATACCCAGATGCCCGATCGCGACACCCCTTCCCCGCAAGCCCTGACCGAATTGCCGCTGTTCCCGCTGGGCACGGTGCTGTTCCCTGGTGCTTTGTTGCCTTTGCAATTGTTTGAGCTGCGCTACCTGCAGATGATTGGCGAATGCGAGCGCCAAGGCACAGGCTTTGGCGTGGTCACGCTCACCCAGGGCCGCGAGGTGCACCGACCCGGCCAAGCAGCCGAACAGTTTGAAGCCATGGGCACACGGGTTCAGATCGAACGCATCGAGCGGCCTCAGTCCGGCTTGGTCATGGTTTGGTGCCGGGGTGTGGAAAAATTCCGCATTGAGGCCACACAGCAGCGCAGCGACGGCCTGTGGCTGGGCCAGGTACTGCCCCTGCCGCCCGAGCCCGCGGTGCAGGTGCCCGAAGACCTGCAGCACCTGTCGGCGCAGATGCACAAAGTGTTGACCCAGCTGAGCGCTCAGCCCAGCGTGGTGCCGTCATGGAACGAGGCTTGGCGGCTGCAGGACTGCAGTTGGCTGTCCCAACGCTGGGGCGAATTACTGCCCCTGCCTTTGCAGATGAAATACCGCTTGTTTGCCCTGCAAGAGCCCTTGATGCGACTGGAGCTGGTGGGTGACATGGTGGCCCCTGCCCAAGAAACAGATTCGCAGCCTGGCCAGAAGCCGTCTGCAAACTCTTAAAATAGAGGGCTTTGCGCCTTCGCGCACCCCACAACCCCGGATCGGGCGGCGTCCACGCGCCACGGTCCCCACTGCACCTCGCCATGTCTGACACGACTGCCCAACCTGCTCCCGCCGCTCCCGCACAAGATGACAACCAACTGATCGCCGAGCGCCGCGAAAAACTCAGGGCCATGCGCCAGGCGCAGGCCGACGGCAAGGGCGTGGCCTTCCCCAACGACTTCAAGCCCGAGCACCACGCCGCCAACCTGCACCAAGCCCACGGCGAGAAAGCCGCTGAAGAACTCAACGGCGAAGGCGTGGCCAAAACCACCGCCAAAGTGGCGGGCCGCATGATGCTCAAGCGCGTGATGGGCAAAGCCAGCTTTGCCACCCTGCAAGATGCCACGGGCCGCATCCAGGTCTATGTGACCCGCGACGACGTGGGCGAAGACCTGTACGCGCTGTTCAAGCACTGGGACCTGGGCGACATCGTGGGGGTTGAAGGCCATCTGTTCAAGACCCGCACGGGCGAGCTGTCCATCCATGCCACATCGATCCGCATGCTCACCAAGAGCCTGCGCCCCATGCCCGACAAATTCCACGGCATTGCCGACCAAGAAGTGAAGTACCGCCAGCGCTACGTCGACCTGATGACCGACGAAGACGCCCGCAAGCGCTTTGTGGTCCGCAGCAAGGCCGTGAGCGGCATTCGCGAATTCATGGTCCAGCACGGCTTTTTGGAAGTCGAAACGCCCATGCTGCACCCCATTCCCGGTGGTGCCAACGCCAAGCC
>JAIXOZ010000094.1 GCA_027486495.1 Comamonadaceae bacterium
ACCTTGAGCAAGGTGGGCAGGTCTTGCCCGTCCCAGCGGAAGTAGCCCTGCGGCAAGGCGTGCGAGGTGAACGTGGGCGAGGCTTGGTCGCCACGCAGGTCCAGCACCACATCAAAGCGGTCGGTTTGTGAGCGGGCGTCGCGGCTGAAGTCGATGGCGCCAGCGGCTTCACACACCTTCACGCAGTCGCGGTGCGAAGTGCAGCGCGACAGGTCCACTTGGTAATCGAGACCAATGGCCTGCTCGGGGCAGGCCGCCACACAAGCGTTGCAGCGGGTGCACAGGTCCAGGTCAATCGGGTTGCTGGCGTCCCATGACACCTCAAAAGCGCCCAACCAGCCTTTGAGGCCTTGCAAGCGACCGGCCACCACCGGGAAGCGCCTCTCTTGGCCTCCACCTGCGTTGCCGGGGCCTTGCGCAAAAATCGTGACCTGCATCGCGTCTGCCAAGAAGCTGGCGGCGCGTTCAGCAGCATCGATCGCGCCGATGATGAGCACACGGCCTTCGGTTTTGTAGGTGACGGTGGGCACCGGCTCGGGCTCGGGCAGGCGGGCTGCGGCCAGCAAGGCGGCCATTTTGGGTGTGGCGTGCGCGGCCTCGCGTCCCCAGCCGCCGGTTTCACGGATGTTGACGAAGCGGATCGGTGAAATCGCGCCCTCGGTTTGCTCGGCCAGTTCACTGAACAAACGCTTTTCTTGCGTGCAGGCCACCACCACGGTCTTGCCGGTTTTCACGGCTTTCTGAAATTGCCCCGCCTCGCGGCGGCACAAGGTGGTGTGCAGCGTCAGGTCTTCACCCAGTGCTTGGCCCAGCGCTTGGGCTTGCAGGGGCATGGTTTGGTTGCAGTTGCAAATCAGGGTGGTCATGTTCTGGGGGTGCGGTTATTGTGGGCTGAAGCACAGGGCTGGCCGGTCCTGCCGAATCGGGCAGAGAAGGCGGCGACTGTGCCACAACTGGCGAGACTTCCTGCGCGGCGGGACTTTGCTCCGGGTTTCCACCGGGGTCTGCAGCAAGGCTCAAGCAAGGACGCCCAGCGGTCAACACGGGTTCTGCTGAGGCCGCAGACTTTGCGGACGCTTCATCGGGTTTGTCGAATAAACCGAGCAACTGCGCACCCACCATTTTTTGCAACATGCCTGCGGGCATGGGGTCGGGTGTGTTGTAGTCGCCGATGTAGATGTCAAGCCCGTCCATGACATTGAAATGCGGGTCAGTGAACAGTTTTTTCAGGGCCACATTGCGCACATCGGCGGTCACGCCAGGCCGCATGAAAGGCTGAAAGTTCGAGGACTGGGTCAAGGCGCGGGCGTCGTCCAGACTGGGCAAAGGCTCGGCTGTCAACTCGCTTGACTTCGCCACGGTTGCCCCCGAGGCCAATTCGCGGGGCGCTGTGCTGGTGCCCTGCCCCGTCTCGGACGATCCGGTCAAGCCAGACGGCTCGCCCGGACTTGCTGGGGCGGCAGGATCAGCCACCGGCAAGCCCTTGGCCACGGCTTGCTTGCGCTGCGACCAACGGCTGAAAAAGTGCTCGCTCATGGACCCTGCCTTGCGCTCTTGCGTTTGTCCGCTGTGCTGACCGAGGCGGGCTGGCCAAAGCGGTCGGTCAGGCCCTGAAAGCTCTGCGGGCGCTGACGGCGCTTGACTTCAGGCACATAAAAGGCGTCGGTGAAGGCCTGCAACCGGACCACCATCTCGGGCGAGGCGGGCACGTTTTCCACCGTTTCCTGGGCATCAAGCCAGCGGCCCGCATCGTGGTAACTGAGGCTCAGGGCCTGGGGCACGGCTTGCTCCTGCTGGCCGTCCACCCCTTCTTGCAGTCGCCACATGACAAAAAAACTGGGGGTGGGCGAGCTGAGGTTGAGCCAATAGCCTTCGGCATCGTCGGTGAACAACTCCAACGGCCAACCCGGATAGAGCCACAGGGCTTCATCATCGGTCTGTCGCAGGCAACGCGGGGTCTGACCAAAACTGGCTTCTTGCGGCACCACATCGGCCAACACCCAACGGTGGGACTGCCAGCGGGACATGGCCCCTTGCACGGCTTCGCGGCGCATCAGCACCGCCATTTCGGACACCAGATGAACAGACATTGGGTACTTTCTTGCTAAGGGCTTGACCCCTTTGATCAACCCAGCACGGTTTCGTTGAACAAGGGTAAACGCAAAGTGAAAACCGTGCGGCGGCCTGGATCGGACTGGAAGGTCAATTGACCGCCGTGCATTTCGACGATGGAGCGACTGAGCCACAGACCCACGCCCATGCCTTGCGACTTGGAGGTTTTGAACAGGCTTAAGACATCCTCCGCATGCTCCGGCGCAATGCCTTGTCCGTTGTCTTCTACCTCCAAGTTCAGGTGATCCCCCATAAGCTTGCCCCGTAAGCGCAGCTCAGGTTTGTCACAGCCGGACTCGATCAGCGCATCGATGGCGTTGATGAGCAGGTTCAAGATGACTTGTTGCAGCTGCGTGGCATCGCCATGCACGCGCAAGCAGGGATCCCAATCGACCGTGCAGTCAATGTCGGCATGTTTCATTTTCGACTGGACCAAGTCCAGCACCTCCTGCACCAACTCGTCCAGTTTCAAGACCGTGTACTCGCCCTTGCTCATGCGAAACAGGTTGCGCAGTTTGCGAATGATGTCGGCCGCACGCTGCGTGTCCTGGACGATGCCACTGGCCACTTTGTGGAACATGTCCAGCGGGGGTGGTGACTGCTCACGCTCGGCCTCTTCCAGCTTGGCTTGGAGCAGTTCGGCGTGCAACATGTTGGCCGTGAGCGGCTGGTTCAGCTCGTGCGCAAAACTGGCCACCAGCGCCCCCATGCCCGCGCTCTTGTTGGACAGTGTCAGCTGCCGAATGATCTCTTCGCGCTCGGTCAACAAGACACTCAGATCCTGGGCGTGTTGCAAGGACAAAGCGGCTTGCTCTTGCTCACGCACCAGTTGCTGCTCTATGGCGATTTTTCTGCGGTGGTCCTGGTCCACAAAAATCTGCATGAACCCCACGCACAACAACAAGATGGCGGTGAACTGACCGATGAACACCAAGGCGTGATCCCAGGAGGGCTCGTACAGATCTTCAGCCCCAACACCCACGATCATGGCCAGTGCCTTAACGCCCAATGTCACCGGCAAAATCAAGCCTGCCCACATCACCGAATCCGCGCCTTTACTGTCGTGGGTCAGGGCAATGCGCTTGCCGGCAAAAAAGTACTCCAAACAAATGAAGGCGTAAAAAACATAAAACACCAGCATGATGGTGCTCTCGGGTGAACCCGAAAATTGCAAACCATAGCTGAGCGCTAAAAAGGCCACATTCGCCCCACCAGAGGACCAAAGCCAAACAGTGGAAACCGGGCTGTTGATTGAGCGCAAAGCCAATTGGCGGCCCCAGTTGCCTGCCGCCATCAAGAACAGCCCCACCACCACCACCACATCGGTGCTGAGCCAACCCCGGCTGCCCAGCACACACAAACCCAGTGCGCTGAGAATGCCCGAGACACTCCACATGACCACCACCGGGCTGCGAAAGCGCGCCAGACCGTGCCAGATGACCGTATGCAGCATCAGGTACAAAAAAGCATCCATCCAAAAGATGGTTTGCACATTCAAATTCAAATCGGCCTCCTTGGCCTGATGCTTCAACCCGGGCCTGCGACACGAAGTGCTGACCAACTCACGGGTGCAACCAAGGCATGGATTATGCGTTCTGACTGCGGGCAGCTTCGAGGCGCACCGCGCAGAATTTGAATTCGGGAATCTTGCCAAACGGGTCCAGCGCCGAATTCGTCAACAAATTGGCAGCCGCCTCCTGATAGGCAAAGGGGATGAAGACCGTACCCAGTGGCGTGCCATCGTCTTGACGCACCTGCAAACGCACTTGACCCCGACGCGAGGCGATGTTCACCACATCGCCGGGCTTGAGGCCCAAACCTTGCAAATCCACTCCGTTCAAAGAGGCTGTGGCTGCAGGCTCCAGCGCGTCGAGCACGGTGGCCCGGCGCGTCATGCTGCCCGTGTGCCAGTGTTCCAGCTGCCGCCCAGTGATCAACACCATGGGGTACTCGGCGTCGGTTTGCTCATTGGCCGGGATCAGCTTGGCGGTCATGAGACGCACACGCCCGTCTGCCGTGGGAAAGTGGTCATGAAAGACGATGGGCTGACCCGGATCGTCGGCGCTCACACACGGGTAAGTGACCGAGCCCGCGTTCAAGCGCGCCCAGTCGATGCCGCCTATGGCTGGGGCCATGGCTTGGCGCATTTCTTCGTAGACCTGGGCCACGCCATCGTGCTCACCCAGGTAACGCCAGTTCAGGCCCATGCGTTCGGCCATCTGCTGGATGATCCAGAGGTCGGGCTTCGCATCGCCCGGCGGCAGCACGGCCTGGCGACCCATTTGCACTGTGCGATCGGTGTTGCTCACGGTGCCGGTCTTTTCGGGCCAGGCGCTGGCGGGCAGCACCACATCGGCCAGCCAGGCGGTTTCGGTCAAGAAAATGTCTTGCACCACCAAGTGTTGCAAACTGGCCAGCGCGTGGCGGGCGTGGTTCAGGTCCGGGTCACTCATGGCTGGGTTCTCACCCATGATGTACATGCCACGCACCTTGTGCGGGTCAGTGTCGGGGGCCAGCGCTTTGTGCATGATCTCGACCACGGTGTAGCCGGGCTGGTCGTCCAGTGGGGTGCCCCAGAACTTCTCGAACCAATCGTGGGCAGATGGGTCACTCACGCGCTGGTAGTTGGGGTACATCATCGGAATCAGGCCCGCATCGCTCGCGCCTTGCACGTTGTTCTGACCACGCAGCGGGTGCAGGCCGGTGCCGGGGCGGCCAATCTGCCCGGTGATGCTGGCCAGCGCAATCAGGCAACGTGCGTTGTCGGTGCCGTGCACATGCTGGCTCACGCCCATGCCCCACAAAATCATGGCGGCTTTGGCCGTGGCGTAAGCACGCGCCACTTCACGGATCGTGTCGGCAGGGATGCCGCAGACCTCGCTCATGGCTTCGGGCGTGAAGGCCTGCACATGGGCCTTGAGTTCAGCCACGTTGTCAGCGCGGTCACGCAAGAAGGTCTCGTCGCACAGGTTCTCGGTGACGATGACGTGGAGCATCGCGTTGAGCAGCGCCACATCGGTGTCGGCCTTGAACTGCAAGTTGCGCCAAGTGTGACGGCCGATGTCGGTGATGCGCGGGTCGGCCAGCACAATGCGGGTGCCGCGCTGGGCCGCGTTCTTCATCCAGGTGGCGGCCACCGGGTGGTTGGCTGTGGGGTTGGAGCCGATCACGAGGATCAGGTCTGAGTGCTCGACATCGCGCACCGGATTGCTCACTGCACCCGAGCCCACACCTTCGAGCAAAGCCGCCACGCTGGACGCGTGGCACAGGCGTGTGCAGTGGTCGACGTTGTTGCTGCCAAAGCCGGTGCGCACCAGCTTTTGGAACAAATAGGCCTCTTCGTTGCTGCCTTTGGCCGAGCCAAAACCGGCGAGGGATTTGGGGCCGTGTTGCTGACGCAAAGCGTTCAGTGGCTGGGCGGCCAATTCCAGCGCTTCTTCCCACGTCGCTTCGCGGAAAACGTCGCGCCAATCGGTTTGGCCATTGATCAGATCGAGGTCCTTGGCCACGCCCGCTTTGCGGATCAGTGGTTGGGTGATGCGGTCAGGGCTGTGGATGTAGTCCATACCAAAGCGGCCCTTGACGCACAAGCGGCCTTCGTTGGCGGGGCCTTCGCGACCTTTCACACTGATGATTTTTTCATCGCGCACCTGGTAGGTGACCAGACAGCCTACGCCGCAGAAAGGACATACAGAGTCCACCTCGCGGTCCACTTTTTGAGGACCGATGTGGCTCTTGGGCATGAGCGCCCCCGTGGGGCAGGCCTGCACACATTCGCCACAACCCACACAACTGCTGCCGCCCATCGGGTCAGCCAGGTCAAACACCACCTGGGTGTGCGCACCCCGAAAGGCTAGGCCAATCACATCATTGACCTGCAGGTCTCGGCAAGCACGTTCGCAGCGGTTGCACTGGATGCAGGCGTCCAAATTCACGGCCATGGCCGGGTGCGACAGGTCGGCGGGCACCGCTTCGCGCTTGAGCGCGGCCAGTTGCGGGCGCACCTGCACCCCGTGGTGCTCGGCCCATTGGCTCAGTTCGCCATGCGGGGCTTCGGCCCGATCGTCCAGCCATTTGTGGCCCTGCTCGGGCAAGTCGGCCAGCAGCATCTCCAGCACCATCTTCTGGCTTTTGACGGCACGTTCGCTGTTCGTCTGCACCTGCATGCCCGCCGTGGCGCTGCGGCAGCAACTCGGGGCCAGGATGCGCTCACCAGCGATCTCGACCACACAAGCGCGGCAATTGCCGTCGAGCGCAAGGCCTTCTTTGTGGCACAGGTGCGGGATGGCGATGCCCAACTCTTTGGCGATGTTGAAGATGCTTTGGCCAGCAGGCGCTTCGACGCTTTGGCCGTTGAGGGTGAATTCAACGGTGCTCATGCTGTGGCGCTCACTTCATCCGGGAAATACTCAAGCACACAACGTATCGGGTTCGGCGCAGCCTGACCCAGACCACAGATGGACGCATCGCCCATGACTTGCGCCAAGTCTTTCAAAGTGTCGGCATCCCAAATATCAGCCGTCATCAGTTGCGCCGCCTTGTCGGTGCCCACACGGCAAGGGGTGCACTGACCGCAGCTTTCGTGCGCAAAAAAGCGCATCACGTTCAGCGCGGCCTCACGCGCACTGTCGTGTTGGCTCAGCACCATGACAGCGGCCGAACCGATGAAGCAACCATGCGGCTGCAGCGTGTCAAAGTCCAGCGGCACATCGGCCAAGCGTGCAGGCAAGATGCCCCCACTGGCTCCACCGGGCAGGTAAGCGTAGAGCGTGTGCCCTTCGGCCATGCCGCCGCAATGGTCATCCACCAGCTCGCGCAGCGTGATGCCCGCAGGCGCGAGCTTGACGCCCGGTTGTTTGACGCGCCCGCTCACGCTGAAGCGACGCAAGCCCTTGCGGCCATGGCGTCCTTGCGATGCAAAGCTGTCCGCACCCTGCTCCAGCAATTCACGAATCCAATAAAGCGTCTCGAAGTTGTGCGCCAGCGTGGGGCGGCCAAACAAACCCACCTCGGCGATGTAAGGTGGGCGCAGGCGCGGCTCGCCGCGCTTGCCTTCGATGCTCTCGATCATGGCGGACTCTTCACCGCAGATATAAGCCCCCGCGCCCCTGCGCAATTCCATGTGCGGCAAAGCACTCGGCGGGTTGGCCTGCAAATCGGCCAACGCTTGCGCGAGCAGCAAGCGGGCTTCGTGGTATTCGTCGCGCAAATAGATGTAAACCGCCTCGCAACCCACCACGCTGGCGGCGATCAGCACGCCTTCCAAAAAGCGGTGCGGGTCGGCCTCCAGGCAAGTGCGGTCCTTGAAGGTGCCGGGCTCGCCCTCGTCGATGTTCACCGCCATCAGGCGCGGTGCGGGCTGACTGCGCACGATGCGCCATTTGCGGCCTGCAGGAAAGCCTGCGCCGCCCAAGCCGCGCAAGCCCGAGGACTCCAACAACTGAATGACAGATTCGTGGTCTTTCAGACCGGCTGCCACTTGCCCCGCCAGCTGATAGCCACCGCCTTGCAGGTAAGCGCTCATGCCGATGGCATCGGGCAGCGCGTTGGGCTGGGTCTGGTTTTCGGTCACGCGCTGCGCCACCGTTTCAGCCGTTGCAAAGGCCACCGCCTGTTGGCCCACTTGGGCTGCAGGCGCTTGCTCGCAGCGGCCCAAGCAAGGCACGTTCACAACGTGCACATCGCCCATCAATTCGCGCTGCAATTGGCGCAACAAGCTGTCGCTGCCCGCCAGGCTGCAGCTCAAGCTGTCGCACACCCGCACAGTGATACGAGGCGCAGTGTCCCCGTCTTTCAGGATCTCGAAGTGGTGATAGAAAGAAGCCACCTCGAACACCTCGACCACCGACAGCCTCATCTCAGCCGCCAGCGCCACGATGTGGCGCTCAAACAGGCCGTGAAAATGGTCGTTCAAAACATGCAGGTGCTCGATCAGCAAGTCACGGCGATGGCCCTCGGCAGGTGGCAAACCGATCAAATTCTGAACTTCAACGCGCGCTTCGGTCGAGGCCTGACGGCCTTTGAGCTGGGTTCTTGGCTGGCGCAGTTGCTGGCGAACCTGATCCAAGCCGATATGGGCGGTGTTCGCCATAACCGTTCAGTAAGTTTCCAGGTGCAAGCGGCCTTCTTTCTTGAGCGCGCCACCGATGGCTTCCCAATCCAGACCGGCGTTTTGCGCAATATCGCGCAGCGCCATGACCACACCCTCTTCCATGCTTTTGAGTCCACACACATAAAAGCAGGTGTTCGGGTCTTTGAGCTGCAAGGCGATGTCAGCGGCGCGGTCGCGCAGCGCATCTTGCACATATCGCTTGGGCTTGCCCACTTCGCGCGAGAACGCAAACTCGGTGTCGATGAAATCTTTGGGCAGGTTGTTGAGCGGGCCGAAATAAGGCAACTCAGCAGGTGTGCGGGCTCCAAAGAACAGCATCAGCTTGCCGCCTTCAAATTTACCGCTGGCCCGCAGGCGGCGGCGCCATTCGGTCATGGCGCGCATGGGGGCAGAGCCTGTACCCGTGCAGATCATCACGATGTTGCTCTTAGGGTGGTTGGGCATGAGGAAGCTGGCACCAAACGGCCCGATCACCTGAACCTTGTCACCCACATTCAAATCACACATGTAGTTGGAGCCGACGCCGCGCACGGGCTGGCCGTCGTGGTCTTCGAGCACGCGCTTGATGGTCAGCGACAGGTTGTTGTGACCTGGCCGCTCGCCATTGCGTGGGCTGGCGATCGAGTACTGGCGGGCATGGTGGGGCTTGCCTTTGGCATCCACACCGGGCGGGATGATGCCAATCGACTGGCCCTCGAGCACTGGGAAGGGCAAGTTGCCGAAGTCGAGCACGATGTGGTGCGTGTCGTAGTCTTGCTGGCCGTCTTGCTTGCCCACCTCGGTCACGCGCAGATTTCCGGTCACGGTGGCGGTGATGGTTTTGTCTTGCGCCTTGGGGCCGTAAAGGTTGGTATAGGCGTGGGCTGCTGACCAAGGGGGAATGGTGGCGCCGAATTGGGCCGAATTGAAGCCTGAGGCGACGGCGGTTGAAGCCGCTGATGAAGAAGAGGCGGCAGCTTGCACAGCGGCTTGCGCTTCTTGTTCTGCGACGGCGGCATCACCGCCACCCGTGTCACCTGTTGCTTCGGCCAGTTCTTCAGCACTCAGCTCGGCAGGCAATTCGTCCCACTTGAGTTGTTCTTCGATGCTGTAGGCCCGGGCCTTGGGCATCATGCGCCAGTTGTCGATGGAGCCAGTGGGGCATGGGGAGATGCAGTCCATGCAACCGTTGCAGATGTCAGCCTTGACCACGTAGTTGAGCGAGTCGTGCGTGATGGCACCAATCGGGCAGATCGCCTCGCAGGTGTTGCAGCGGATGCAGATTTCCGGGTCGATCAGGTGTTGTTTGATCAGCGTCGCTTCGGTGCTCATGTCTTGGCTCTCTTGTGTTTGTCTACTTTGTCTTGCTTGTAGTCTGCGTGGTCCGCAACGGCACGGCTTGGGTATGTGTGGTCCGCAACGGTATGGCTGGGGGCCGGGCGCCTCATACTGGGGTACCAGAAATCGGCGCCCGGCCCCCAGCCATACCGTTGCTCAGTGCCTGCTTCAAGCTTACAAGTCTACTGGCACCCAAGGCGCTGTTCACACCCATGTCATTGAAAGGGCAAGGGGCGGGTGACGATTTTCGGTACCCCGGTATGAGGAACCCGCCCCTTGCCCTTTCAATGACTGCCTCAACTCCAGGCAGAACATTCAGCATCCCAACCGTTGACAAACAACCCAGACGCGAAATGAACCCCATGCAGTTGACAGGGGAAGGGGCGGGTGACGATTTCTGGTACCCCGGCATGAGGAACCCGCCCCTTCCCCTGTCAACTGCTGCCCCCGCAACGAAGCCGAGGCAGCAGTCAGATCAGAAGATCAATCAGTTGAAGCGGACGTAATCAAAGTCCACGGGCTGACGGTTGATGCCCATGACGGGTGGCGCGATCCAGTTGGCGAACTTGCCTGGCTCGACGCAGCGACCCATCAGGCTGGCCACATAAGCGCGGTCTTCGTTGGTGGGCAACCACTCGCCCACTTGCGCCATCCACTGCGCGTCGGTCACCACTTGACCATCGGGCGTGATCTTGGAGCCGGACAAAGAGCCGATGTTGCGGTGGAAGGCTTTGTGTGGTGCCTTCAATGTGAAAGGAATGCCAGCCTTGGTGATGACGCGGTTCCAACGATCAATACCGCCTTTCGAATCGGTGATGTAGTCGTCGCGCAGCACTTCGTTCAAAGCGTTGAGCATCGGCACTTCTTTTTCGATCAGCTTGCCGTCCTCGACCGACAAAATCTTGTAGCTGTTGCCCTTCAAGACGTGGTCATCACCACGCTTGCCTTCTTCGTAGCGGCCCTTGAGGCCCGAGCTGTAGAAAGTGGCGGCGTTGGACGACTCGTCGGCACCGAACAAGTCGATGGTCACCGAGAAGTGGAAATTGATGTAACGCTGGATGGTCGGCAGGTCGATCACACCGGCGGCGCGCAGCTTGCCCACGTCGTCGGTCTTGAGCTGGTTCATCACATCGACGGTTCGCTGGATGGTGCGGCTCACGCCAGACTCGCCCACAAACATGTGGTGCGCTTCTTCGGTCAGCATGAACTTGGTGGTGCGGGCCAGGGGGTCGAAAGCCGACTCGGCCAAAGCACACAGTTGGAACTTACCGTCGCGGTCGGTGAAATAGGTGAACATGAAGAAGCTCAACCAGTCGGGTGTCTTCTCGTTGAAGGCTTGCAAGATGCGGGGGTTGTCTTCGTTGCCGCTGTTGCGCTGCAGCAGGGCATCGGCTTCTTCACGGCCATCTTTGCCGAAGTATTTGTGCAACAGGTACACCATGGCCCACAGGTGGCGGCCTTCTTCGACGTTGATCTGGAACAGGTTGCGCAGGTCATACATGCTGGGCGCGGTCAGGCCCAGGTGGCGCTGCTGCTCGACCGATGCGGGCTCGGTGTCACCTTGCGTGACGATGATGCGGCGCAGGTTGGCGCGGTGCTCGCCAGGCACGTCTTGCCAGGCTTTTTCGCCGATGTGGTCACCGAAGTGGATCTTGCGGTCTTGCTCGCCAGGGTTCATGAACACGCCCCAACGGTAGTCGCGCATCTTGACGTGGCCAAACTGGGCCCAGCCTTGCGGGTCCACGCTCACGGCGGTGCGCAGGTACACGTCCATGTCGGTGGAGCCTTCGGGGCCCATGTCGTCCCACCAGTTGATGAAGTTGGGCTGCCACTGCTCAAGGGCACGCTGCAAGGTGCGGTCTTCGCTCAAGTTGACGTTGTTGGGAATTTTTTCGCTGTAGTTGATACCGGACATGAAAGACTCCAGAAATTGAGAAGCAACGGTGGGGGAAAATTTCGGTTGCAGCGCGGACCACCGGGCACCACGCTGCACAACGCAAAAACATCAAACGCGGTTCATGTCGAACTGAACTTTTTCGCCTTTGCCATAGACCTTGAGGGCACCTTTTTCGCCCACGGCGTTGGGGCGCTGGAAGATCCAGTTTTGCCAAGCGGTCAGACGGCCAAAAATGCGGGTCAGCATGTTCTCTTGCTGTGCAAAACGCAGGTTGGCTTCCAGGCCAGTCAAAGCGTCGGGCGACATGGAAGAACGCTCTTCCAAAGCCAAACGGATCTCGTCGGCCCAGTCGATGTCGTCGGGTGCAGCAGTGACCAGGCCCAAAGCCAAAGCGGCATCGGCGTCCAGGGCTTTGCCGATGGCGCTGCGTGCAGCTTCCATGGCGGGCACTTCTTCGTAAAAGCGGCGCTGCAAGCGGGTCTGGTCGTTGACCATGGGGAAGAAACCGAAGTTCATTTCGTTGAGCTGGATCTTGGGGGCTTTGGCTTCGTCGTCGGGCAGGGCCAGCATGTAAGCACGGTCGGCACAGAAAGCCAACTCGGCGAGTGTGCCGACAAAACAAGTCCCTTCTTCGACCAAGGCAAACAGGCTGCGCGAGGTCACGTCCATGCGGGCCAGGGTGCGGCGCAGGTGGCCGATGGTTTCACGCACAAACCAGTGGTCTTTGTTCGCCAGCATCGTGGCATCGGATGCCAACACGGCTGCCGCGTCGCCCGAGGTCTTGAGGACCCAGGTGCCGATGTCGAGTTCGTTGGTGCGCATGTGCAGGATGGCGTCGTCCAGTTCACGCACCATCTGCAGGGGCCACCAGTTCATGCCTGCGGCTTCGATGCCGGCGATGTCAGTGGGCTGAGCTGTGGCGGGCGCCTTGACGGTGAAGGTGGCGATGCGCTTGGCGCGGTCAATCTCCACCGTGACGTTGGTGTACGTCAGGGCATCGGCGGCGATGGTGCGGTTAAGGGGCGTCAGTTCCACGCCTTTGACACCGGCGGGGCGGATGCTGCCAGCGGCCAGTTGGGTGGCGCGTGCTTTGACCACATCCTTGAACACAGCGGGCTTGGCGATTGCATCGACCAGGCGCCAGTCCACGGCTTTTTGACCCCGCACGCCTTCGACGCTGGTGCAAAAGATGTCGGCCAGGTCGTGGCGCACATGGCGCTTGTCGGTCACGCGGGTCAGGCCGCCGGTGCCAGGCAAGACGCCCAGCAAGGGCACTTCAGGCAAAGACACCGAAGAGGAACGGTCGTCAACCAACACGATGTCGTCGCAGGCCAGGGCCAGCTCGTAGCCGCCGCCAGCACAAGCGCCGTTCAGGGCCGCGACGAATTTCAGGCCGTCGTGCTTGCTGGAGTCTTCGATGCCGTTGCGGGTTTCGTTGGTGAATTTACAGAAATTCACTTTCCAGCCGTGGGTGGACACACCCAACATGAAGATGTTGGCGCCGGAGCAGAACACGCGGTCCTTCAAGCTGGTCACCACCACTGAACGCACTTCGGGGTGCTCAAAGCGGATGCGTTGCAGCGCGTCGTGCAATTCGATGTCCACACCCAAGTCGTAGCTGTTGAGCTTGAGCTTGTAACCAGGGCGAATGCCGGCGTCTTCGTTGATGTTGATCGACAAAGTCGCGATCTCGCCATCAAAGGCCAGGTTGATGTGTTTGTATTGCGAGGGATTGGTTTGGTAGTCAACCTGGAAAGCTTGCGTCATTTGAGTGTCTCCGTTGAAGAAGGTGGGTCTTGATTTCGGTCAAAAATGCATTTCAGTGCATGTTGCATTGAATTTTAGTGCAGGTCAATCGCCCGCACAACATGCACTTTAATGCATATACTAAGTATTTACCCTAGGAAGTGCATGTTTCTTCCACACTTCAAACCGGCAGTGTCAAATGCTGGCGAACCGAAGTACGCAAGGCCTCAAAGGCTTGGTCTTCGCTGCGGCCACTGGTGTTGATGGCCAAGTCTGCTTTGGAATAAAAAGCCGAACGCCCTTCCAAGATGCGCTTGAGGTCTTCCATCGCCTCACGGCTGGCGGCCATGGGGCGCATGTCGCCTTGCGCAGCCACGCGGCCCATGTGGTCAGCGGCATCGGCCTGCAGCCACACGGTGGTGCAGTGCGAGAGCAGCAGATTGAAGTTGGCCGAATCCGACACCAAGCCGCCAGGCGTCGCAATCACCACTTCGGGGTAAATTTGGATCGCCTCTTCGAGCGCACGGCGCTCGTAACGGCGGTAGGCATTGGCACCATAAAGGTTGTGAATCTCGCTGATCTGGCAACCAGCGAACTGTTCGATCTCACGGCTCAACTCAATGAACGGGTAGCCCAGATCGTCGGCCAGACGCTGGCCCAGCGCGGTTTTGCCCGCACCGCGCAAACCGATCAGGGCAATGCGGCCCTTGCGCTCTTGCGCATTGCCGCCCTCACCCAACATTTCGCTCAACTGCACACGGGCACGGCGCAGATCGGCCTCGCTGCGCTTTCCCAGCAACTCACGGATCAGCAGCCACTCAGGCGAGGTGGTGGTCACGTCACCCAACAACTCGGCCAGCGAACACTGCAACGCGTTCGCCACCTGCAGCAGCACCAACACCGACACGTTGCCCGTGCCGTACTCGAGGTTGGCCAGATGCCGCTCGGACACATCGGCGGCCACTGCCACAGCACGGCGCGTCATGCCTTTACGCGATCGCAGCGTGCGCACGCGCTCGCCCAGCGATTCCAGAAACGGGCTGCGCTTGCTGTCTGCGTCCTGCGCGTTTGTCTCTACCTGCACCGATTCTTCTTGTGATGCCATGCTCAACTTCCACCCATTAATTAGGGAAAACCCTTTGATTTCAACAGCCACAAAACATGCACTTTATTGCATACTCACCAACACGCAAAATAATGCATCAAACCGTGTTTATACCGCCAACTGAAGCCCCAGAACAGTTTTTTGTTGCATGTCACGGCATGTCAACACCCACAAAGCGCCTCAGGGCGCACCCGGAAAGAACTTGCACATGACATCCCCAATGCTTCCCAACTTTTTCGCAGGCCGCTGGCAAACCGGCACCGGCGCAGGCACGCCAATGTTCGACCCCGTTCTGGGAACCGAGCTGGCGCGCGTGTCCAGTGCAGGCATCGACTTGGCCGAAGGCTTTGCCTTTGCCCGCGAACAAGGTGGCGCGGCACTGCGCGCCCTGAGCTACGGCCAACGTGCCACATTGCTCACCCAAATCACCGAAGTGCTGCAAGCCAACCGCGACGCTTACTATGAGATCGCCACCGCCAACAGCGGCACCGTGGCGAAAGACTCTGGTGTGGACATCGACGGCGCGATCTTCACCCTGGGCTACTACGCCAAGCAGGGCGCGGCCCTGGGCGACGCCACGCTGCTGCTCGACGGCGAGCGCATCCGCATGGCCAAGGACCCGGCTTTCCAGACCCAGCACATCCAGGTGCCCACACGTGGCGTGGCGCTGTTCATCAACGCCTTCAACTTCCCCAGCTGGGGCTTGTGGGAAAAAGCCGCCCCGGCCCTGCTCGCTGGCGTGCCCGTCATCATCAAACCCGCCACCGCCACCGCCTGGCTGACCCAGCGCATGGTGAAAGACGTGGTCGATGCAGGCGTGCTGCCCGTAGGCGCTTTGTCGGTCATCTGCGGATCGTCCGCAGGCTTGATGGACCAGCTGCAGGCCTTTGACGTGGTGAGCTTCACCGGCTCGGCCGAGACGGGCAAGATCATCCGCAGCCACCGCGCTGTGACCGAGCTGTCGGTGCGCTGCAACATCGAAGCCGACAGCCTGAACTCTGCCCTGCTCTCGCCAGCCGCCACAGCCGACAGCGAAGCCTTCAAGCTGCTGGTGGCCGAAGTGGCCCGCGAGATGACGGTCAAATCGGGCCAAAAGTGCACCGCGATTCGCCGCGTTTTTTTACCCCGCGCTTTGTACAAAGCCGCCGCAGACGCAATTGGTGCGCGCCTCGCCAAAACCACTGTGGGCAACCCGCGCAACGAGACCGTGCACATGGGCGCGCTGGTGAGCCAAGAACAAAAGGCCAGCGTGCTGGCAGGACTTGCCCAACTCAAAACCGAAGCCACCGTGTTGTTTGACGGCAGCGCCGCGGGTCTGGTGGACGCCGACGCGGCCAGCGCCTGCGTGGCCCCGGTGCTGCTGGGCACCGAATCGCCCATGACGGCCAAGGTGCTGCATGCGGTGGAAGTGTTTGGCCCCGTGTCCACCCTGATGCCTTATGACAGCATAGAAGAGGCTTACGCCATGATCCGCCGCGGCGAAGGCTCACTGGTGTGCTCGGTCTACAGCGAAGACCCGGTCTTTATCGCACAAGCCTCGGTCGAGCTGGCCAGCAGCCACGGCCGGGTGCACGCGATTTCGCCCGACGTGGCAGCCCTGCACAGCGGCCACGGCAACGTGATGCCCATGAGCCTGCACGGCGGCCCCGGTCGCGCCGGAGGTGGCGAAGAGCTGGGCGGCCTCAGGGCCCTCAACTTCTACCACCGCCGCACTGCCGTGCAAGGCAGCTCACTGGCGCTCGATGCGCTGGCGGCTCAAGGCGCGGCCTTGCCCCTGTGACCCTGAAGGAGGCGGCCCCGGCAGTCGAATGTGGGTTCATTCTGCATTCCGCCGCAGGGGCGCCCCCCCACAAAAACCTGACACGCAAAACCACATCTGCACCACACTGGACACCCCGAGGAGACAAAACATGACACGCACTGTGACCGCCCCCAGCACCGACTTCAACTTTGCCCAACACCTGATTGCCGCCAACGCCGGGCGCGCTGGCAAAACTGCCCTGATCGACGATGTGGGCACATTGACCTATGGCGAACTGACCGAGCAGATCCGCCGCTTTGCAGGTGGTCTGCAGGCCATGGGCCTAAAGCGCGAAGAGCGCGTGCTGCTGCTCATGCAAGACAGCAGCGACTGGGTGGTGGCTTTTCTGGGCGCGCTGTATGCGGGCGTGGTGCCGGTGGCGGTCAACACCTTGCTGACGGCCGAAGACTATGCCTTCATGTTGAGCAACAGCCGCGCGCAAGCGGCATTGGTGTCGGGGGCCTTGCTGCCCACGCTGCAAGCGGCCATGGATCTGGTCAAAACCGAAGTGCGCCATGTGGTCGTTTCGCGCCCAACCTCCGCACTGACACAGGGCCAGTTCAACATGGCCGACTTTGTGGCGCAAAACAACCCAGTGTTGCCCGCGCAAACCCTGGCCGATGAACCAGCTTTTTGGCTGTATTCGTCGGGCTCCACCGGCAAACCCAAGGGCACCGTGCACAGCCAGGGCAATCTGTATTGGACAGCCGAGTTGTATGGCCAAGGTGTGCTGAACTTGCAAGAAAGCGACACCGTTTTCTCTGCCGCCAAGCTCTTCTTTGCCTATGGTCTGGGCAATGCCCTGACCTTCCCATTGAGCGTGGGCGCCAGTGTGGTGTTGATGGCCGAGCGCCCCACCCCACAAGCCACCTTCAAACGCCTGGTCGACCACCAACCCACCGTGTTTTACGGTGCGCCCACCGGCTATGGCGGCATGCTGGCCAACCCCGAGCTGCCCGCCAAGAGCCAGGTCGCACTGCGCCTGTGCTCGTCGGCCGGTGAAGCCCTGCCACGCGACATTGCCGAACGCTGGTCTGCGCACTTTGGCTGCGACATCATCGACGGTATTGGCTCCACCGAAATGCTGCACGTGTTTTTGTCCAACCGCCCCGGCGACGTGCGCTACGGCACCACCGGCAAAGCAGTCCCCGGCTACGAAGTGCAGTTGCGCAACGAAGACGGCAGCGTGGTCACCGGCCACGACGAAATTGGCGATCTTTACATCCAGGGCCCCAGCAGCGCGCTGATGTACTGGAACAACCGCGACAAAACCCGCGACACCTTCCAGGGCGTGTGGACCAAGAGCGGCGACAAATACACGCGTGACGCCGATGGCTACTACACCTACGCTGGCCGCAACGACGACATGCTCAAAGTCAGTGGCATCTACGTCTCGCCTTTTGAGGTGGAGTCCACCCTGGTGCAACACCCTGCCATTTTGGAAGCGGCCGTGATCGGCAAGGAAGACACCGATGGTCTGACCAAAACCAAGGCCTTCATCGTGCTCAAGGCCTGTCAGAGCCTGACGCAGGATGAGGTCAAAGCCTTCGTCAAGGAACGCCTGGCCCCTTACAAATACCCGCGTTTCATCGAGTTTGTGGCCGAGTTGCCCAAGACCGCCACCGGCAAGATCCAGCGCTTTCGCTTGCGCGACCTGGAAAAGAACGCCCCCTGAGTCGGGCGTCGCCCAAGGCTCAGGTCTTGGGCTGACGTGTCCTTATCATGCGACGTCTCGGTCAGCGCACCGTGGCTTTTTTGGGGCTCTCACACGGCTGCGAGCCTGGTTTTTCGAGACACCTGCCCGCATGAGTTCTGCTTCGCCCTTCACCTCCAAAGACTACCTCTCAGCCTTGGGCGTGATCGCCATATGGGGCACCAACTTTGTGGCCATGAAGTTCGGCCTGCAAGACTTCACACCTTTGCAGCTGGGCGCTGGTCGTTACATGGCGGCTGCTTTGACACTGCTGCTGCTCATCGGCCCACCTGCCATCCCTTGGCAGTGGGTAGTGCTGTATGGCTTGTGCCAGGGCCTGGGGCAGTTCGGCTTGCTGTTCCTGGCGCTCAAGGTGGGCATGACCGCATCACTGGCATCGGTGCTGATGCAAACTCAGGTGTTTTTCACGGCGTTGTTCGGCTTGGTCCTTTTGCAAGAAAAACTGGCCCGCCACCAAAGGTACAGCCTGGGCCTGGGCGGCCTGGCGCTGACCTGCTTTGGTTTGGGCATCCTGGCGGGCTCATCGGTGGGCGTGACCTGGGCGGGACTGGCCCTGAACCTGGCTGCTGCGGCCATGTGGGCTGCGTCCAACATCGTCGCACGCCAAGCGCAGAAGGCCTGCAAACCAGGCCAAAGCCTGGACCCTGTGGCCTTTGTGGTGTGGAGTTCGGCCTTGCCCATCCTACCCTTCATGCTGCTGAGCTGGCAACTGGACCCGCCTTTGAGCTGGGTGTATCTGGCACAAGTGAGCTGGCTCAGCTGGGCCAGTGTGCTGTACCTGGGCTGGTTTGCCACCGTGATCGCTTACGCCTTGTGGACAGGTCTGCTCAAACGCCACCCGGCCAACCAGGTGGCGCCTTTGAGCCTGGGGGTGCCGGTGATCGGCCTGGCTGCAGGCGCTTTCGCCTTGCAAGAGGTCATCACCGCTTGGCAGTGGGCGGGCATCTTGCTGACTTTGCTGGCCTTGTTTGTGAATTTCAGGCCGGGCATCCTGCCCAAGGCCACGCCCTGATGGGGCTCGGGCGCACCACCGCGCAAGTCTGATCGGGCGGGCTAGCCATCAGGCGGCCACTGACCGCTCAGCGACTGGCCGATCAACTCGACAAACCAGGCCGCCGCCGGGGACAAGCTGCGCTGGCGGTGGTGAACCACAGAAATGCCCACCGGCTGAGCCTGTACGTACTGCACATGGCGCAAGACCTGCACACGCCCTTGTGTCAAACAGTTTTGCATGCCCTCGTGCGTGGCCAGCAACACATGGTCACTGGAAGCCACCACGGCTTGCAGCACATGGATCTCGTCGCAAATCAGGGCCATGGGCAAGGCCTGCACCTCCTCGATCCCGTACAAAGCACACAGGTTTTCCTGCGCCTTGCGCGGCAACTGCGGTCCCATCAATCCGTATTGCCGAAAGGCCGCCAACTGCCTGGCCGCGCCCATCGCCAACAAGGGGTGCCCTGTTCGCACAAAAAAAGCGAACCGCTGGCTTGGCAAGGCTTGAATCTGAAAATCCTGCGGGGGTGGCAAGCTCTGGGTCAGGGCGACCACAAAATCGAGCTCATGTCGTTCGAGTTTGCCCAGCAATCTTTGCCAGCTGCCAATGTCCACCTGGACTTTGAGCCCCGGACGCTCGCGGGCCTGGTGGATCAAGACCCCCGTCAAAAAAGCCGCGGCCGGAAAAACCCCGACCCCGAAGTTCACCTGCCCAGTCTGCACGCCGCGCAACTGGTCTGCTTCATTTTTGAGGTTCTGCGCATCCCCCAAAAGACGGCTGGCCCGCTGCACCACGAGCTCGCCCGCATCGGTGAGGCTGACCCCCTCATGGGATCGGTTGAGCAACGCCAAACCCAAGGTGCTCTCCAGCGTCTGGATGCTGCGGGTCAGCGCAGGGGGCGTCAGGTGCAAGCGCTGGGCAGCCTTCAAGAACGAATGCTCATGCGCGATGACGACCAAGTGTTCCAAGCGTTTGAGGTTCAACATAAAAAATAGTTAATTGTTTAATATTATTTTGCAATTGTTTTTAACACTGCAAGTGCCTAAACTGAGCTTTGATGCGCTGCAGGTGACAGTCCAAAGCTTTGATCACGGTGTCCTTGGCCGGCCATCCAACCACCACTACAGGAGACAAAAATGAACTTTCGCAA
>JAIXOZ010000005.1 GCA_027486495.1 Comamonadaceae bacterium
CCTTCGCCTTCACGCAGCCCGGCTGTGTCGATCACATGCAGCGGCACGCCTTCGATTTGGATGGTCTGTTGCACCACGTCGCGCGTGGTGCCCGCAATCGGCGTGACGATGGCCAACTCGGCCCCGGCCAGCGCGTTGAGCAGCGAACTCTTGCCCGCGTTGGGCTGGCCCGCAATCACCACCTTGATGCCTTCGCGCAGCAGCGCGCCTTGTTTGGCTTTGCCCAACACGGTTTGCAAGGCAGCTTGCAGGCGGTTCAGTTGGCCTTGTGCATCGGCCTTTTGCAAAAAGTCGATTTCTTCTTCTGGAAAATCCAGCGTCGCCTCGACCAGCATGCGCAGGTGGATCAGCGCATCGCGCAGCAGGTGAATTTTTTTGGAAAAATCACCTGCCAAGGAACGGCTGGCGCTGCGCGCCGCTGCCTCGGTGCTGGCGTCAATCAGGTCGGCAATCGCTTCGGCCTGGGCCAAGTCGATCTTGTCGTTCAGGAAAGCACGTTCAGAAAACTCGCCCGGTTGCGCCACCCGCAAACCCGCCAGACGCGGCTGGCCTGTGGCGGGGTCGACTTCGGCCGCCGCTTGCAGGCAACGCGCCACCAACAGCTGCAGCACCACCGGTCCGCCGTGCGCTTGCAGCTCCAGCACGTCTTCGCCGGTGAACGAGTGCGGGGCCACAAAATGCAACGCCAAGCCATGGTCAATCGGGCTGCCATCGGCATCTGCAAAAGGCAGGTAGGTGGCCTCTCGAGGTTTGAGTGGCCGCCCGCAAAGCGCCTGAATCAGCGACGACAGCTGGCGGCCCGACACCCGGACAATGCCCACGGCGCCGCGTCCCGGTGCGGTGGCAATGGCGACGATGGGTTCCTGGTGTCTAGCGAGCATGGATGGTGGCAAATAGGTGCGAAGGGTGAGGGCCAATTGGCAAAGGCCCGAGACAAAAAAAGGCCGCTTTCGCGGCCTTTGGGGTCAAGTCGATTTACTTGAACTTGGGCAGATTGAACTGCGGCGGCACGCCCATGCGGGTGTTGATCATCCACTGCTGGGCAATCGACAAAATGTTGTTCGTGATCCAGTACAGCACCAGGCCCGCTGGGAAGAAGAAGAACATCACCGAGAAGATCAGCGGCATGAACCACATCAATTTGGCTTGCATCGGATCAGGTGGGGCGGGATTGAGCGCGGTCTGCAGCAAGGTGGTCAAAGTCATGACCAAAGGCAAGATGAAATAAGGATCAGGGGCCGACAGGTCATGGATCCAGAGAACCCAAGGCGCGTTACGCATCTCAACGCTGGACAAGAGCACCCAGTACAAGGCAATGAAGACCGGAATCTGCACCATGATCGGGAAGCAGCCCCCCATCGGGTTGACCTTTTCTTCGCGGTAAATGCGCATCATCTCTTGCTGCATTTTTTGCGGATCGTTTTTAAGGCGCTCGCGCATTTCCATGATCTTGGGGTTGATGGCTTTCATCTTGGCCATGCTCGAATAAGCCTTGGCATTGAGCCAATAGAAAGCGATTTTGAGCAGCAGCACCAGCGCCACAATCGCCCAGCCCCAGTTCTGGATGAAACTGAACAACTTGTCGAGCAACCAGTACAGGGGCTTGGACAGCATGGCCAACCAGCCGTAATCCTTCACCAGATCCAGGCCGGGGGCCAGGGCTTCCAGCACTTTTTCTTCTTGAGGGCCACTGAACAATTGGGTGCTCACGCTCTTGGATTGGCCTGGCGCCACATCGGCCACAGGGGTGATCATGCCCACGGCGTACAGATTGGTGTCCACCTTGCGCACGAAGTTTTCGCGCTGAACACCGTCGGCCAGCAGCCAGGCGGATGCAAAGTAGTGCTGCACCATGGCCACATAGCCATTGGGCGATGTCTTGTCGATTTCGGCCTTGTTCTTTTCAATGTCGCTGAACTCGACCTTTTGGTATTTCTTGGCGTCGGTGTAAATGGCGGGGCCGGTGAAGGTGGAGTAGAACGACGACTCGCCTGCGGGCTTGTTGCCGTCGCGCACCAGTTGCAAATACAGCTGCGGCGACACGTTCGTGGTGCCGGAGTTGACCACTTCGTGCTTCACGCCAATGGCGTAGCTGCCGCGTTGTAGGGTGTAGGTCTTGACCAATTTCACACCGTTTTGCACATCGGACTCAAAACGCAAGGTCAGCTCGTTTTGGCCGTCTTTCAGACTGCGTTCACCGCTGAACTTCATGGGCGATTTATGCGTCGGAAAGTCCCCGCCAATCAGACCGGTTTGAGCCACATAAACGCGGCTGCTGCTCTGGTCGAGAAAGACAAACGGTTTGGTGCTGTCAACAAAGTCTGCATGCTTTTTGAACTCGGTGCGCACCAAGGTGCCCCCTTCGGTGTCAAAGCTGAGCTTCATGACATCCGTCACCACCTCAATCTTCTCGCGGGGACCCGCTGTGACAGCAGGCACGGAAGTTGGCACTTGGCCCGGTGTGGCTGTCACCGATGCGGGAGCAGCGGTGGGCACAGCGTTGGCGCCAGCAGCAGGTGATGCGGGTGCTGCAGGTGTTTTTGCTGGCGCAGCCACTTCCGGCTTCGGAAAGAACGTGGCCTTGTTGCCGTTGTAAAGCTGCCACTGGTCCCACAGCAGGACCATGGAAAAACCAAAAATCACCCAAAGGATGGTGCGACGGATATCGTTCATGGGGTCTTCTTTGACGAAGTGGTAGATAACAAATCAGAGAACAAGCGCAGGGCTTGTGTGGGAACGGGGTCGTGGCCACCCTTGCACCAAGGGCCGCAACGCACCAAGCGATGCACCGTGAGGTAGCTGCCCTTTGCAGCCCCATGCAGCTCCAAGGCTTTCAAGGCGTAGGCCGAACACGTGGGCTCAAAACGGCACGACGAGCCCAGCCAGGGACTGAGCAACAAACGGTAGCCGCGCACCACACCCATCAACAAACGTTGCATGATCATGTGCGCACCTCGGGACGTGCTGCGCGTTCAAACAACTGCTCCAGCTCTTGGCGCACCGCCAACTTCAGGGGCTCAGAGGTGGCGCTGATGAATTTTTGACGATCGAACGTCGTGCGCAGGCGCACCACATGGGCGGCCACAGGCAGACGATCTACAAAACGTTCGCTCACGTTGTAGATCTGGCGTTTGATGGCATTGCGCGTCACGGCGCGACGCGCCCAGCGTTTGGGCACCATGGCGCCCAGCCAAACGTCAAACAAGCCAAAAAGGGCCTGCTCCTGTGTAGGTGCAGGCCCAATCTGTTCTGCTGGAGCCAATGAGGTGTCTGGAGGGCAGGTCAATGTCAGGCGATGCAGCGCAAAATGTGCTGTGCGCGAGACTGTTCCACCCGCCAGGGCGGCCTGAAATTGTGGGCGTGTCTTCAAACGCTGCACGATGGCCAAACCCTGGAATCAACCGCCTGCAGTGGCGTCAGGCCACAGCCAGACGGTCGAAATGGCATTAGACAGCCAGACGCTTGCGGCCTTTGGCGCGGCGTGCATTGATCACGGCGCGGCCACCACGGGTCTTCATGCGAACCAGAAAACCGTGGGTACGGGCGCGACGTGTCTTGGAGGGTTGGTAGGTGCGTTTCATAACTGTTCCTTTGTGCCCAATGCCATGAATCAGCGCTGGGCGAAACCCAAGATTATCGCAAACTTTCGCAAGCCCGGCAAATGAACTGTGTTTTCGCCCATCAGGGTGTGCCCGGATTTCAATCAAATCGATGTGGTTTATGATGCCTTTCCTGACCTGATTCGGGATGTGGATAAGCTCTTGATAAAGCCACCCATCTCGCCTTCTAAGCTCCCTACTGTCCACAATAAAAAGTACTACATGCCCGAGGGAATCACCCCAGAATTTCAGATGGATGCAGGCCAATCTTTGTGGCAAGCCTGCGTCGACGAACTTGCGCGAGAACTGCCCGAGCAGCAGTTCAACACCTGGATCAAACCGCTGAGCGCACAGGTTTCGCATGACCAGCAAAGCGTCACGTTATTTGTTGCCAACCGATTCAAACTCGACTGGGTTCGTGCGCAATATGCCAGCCGCCTGGCGGCCTTGTTGGAAAATTTGCAAGGCCATCAGGTCAAAATTGAGTTAGCCATTACTCCTCGCGAAAGCGGCATCAGGCCTACAAAAGCCTCCACGCCTTCGTCAATGGAAGCCCCACTCGAGGCCGCACCCGCACCCGAAGAAACGGTGACCAACACCTTCCGCAGTCGCCTCAACAGCGCGCTGAATTTTGACAACCTGGTCGAGGGGACCGCCAACCGCATGGCCCGTGCGGCGGCCATGCACGTCTCGGGCTCACCGGGACAGTTGTACAACCCCTTGTTTATCTACGGCGGTGTGGGTTTGGGCAAGACCCACCTGATGCACGCCATCGGCAACAAACTGCTGGCCGACCGGCCCGAGGCCAAGGTTTTGTACATCCATGCTGAACAGTTTGTGTCGGATGTGGTTAAAGCCTACCAACGCAAGACTTTTGACGAGTTCAAGTACCACTACCACTCGCTCGATTTGTTGCTGATCGACGATGTCCAGTTCTTTGCCAACAAGGACCGCACACAAGAAGAATTCTTCAATGCCTTCGAGGCCCTGCTGGCCAAAAAGTCACACATCGTGATGACCAGCGACACCTACCCCAAGGGCTTGGCAGATATTCACGAACGCTTGGTCTCGCGCTTTGATTCGGGCCTGACGGTGGCCATGGAGCCGCCCGAACTCGAGATGCGTGTGGCCATTTTGATCAACAAGGCCATCAGCGAGGGCAGCGAAATGCCTGAGGACGTGGCGTTTTTCGTGGCCAAGAACGTTCGCTCCAACGTGCGCGAGCTCGAAGGTGCACTGCGCAAAATCCTGGCTTATTCACGTTTCAACCAAAAGGACATCTCCATACAACTGGCCCGCGATGCCCTGCGCGACCTGTTGTCGATTCAGAACCGCCAAATCAGTGTCGAAAACATCCAGAAAACGGTGGCCGATTACTACAAGATCAAGGTGGCCGACATGTACAGCAAAAAGCGTCCGGCCAGCATCGCCCGTCCGCGCCAGATCGCCATGTACCTCGCCAAGGAAATGACCCAAAAGAGCCTGCCCGAGATCGGTGAGCTGTTTGGCGGGCGCGACCACACCACCGTGCTGCACGCCGTGCGAAAGATCGGCGCCGAACGCCAGCAACTGACCGAGCTGAACCAGCAATTGCACGTACTGGAGCAGTCCCTCAAGGGTTAAGCCGCAATGAACCCATCACAGTCCTCGGTTTTAGGTGATTCGCACCCAATCTTGGCCGCTTTAGGACCAAAAAACAGCGAAAATGCATGCTGTTGTGAAAATTCGCCAGGCGCTGAGCTGCGGCGCCCAAAACCATCAAAGGTAGACAAATGATCGTCCTGAAGGCCACCCAAGACAAATTGCTGTCGGTCCTGCAATCCGTGTCCGGCATTGTGGAGCGCCGTCACACCCTGCCCGTGCTGGCCAATGTGCTGATCCGCAAAACAGGCCACGCACTGCAACTGACCACCAGCGACCTCGAAATCCAGATCCGCACCACGGCAGAGATGGAAGGCGACTCGGGCGATTTCACCACCACCGTGGGCGCGCGCAAACTCATCGACATCCTGCGCACCATGCCCGCTGACCAGACTGTGAGCCTGGAATCGTCGCAAGCCAAGCTGATCCTGAAGGGCGGCAAGTCCAAGTTCACCTTGCAGACCTTGCCCGCTGAAGACTTTCCACTGGTGCAAGAAGCCGCCAGCTTCGGCCCAGTGTTCAGCGTGCCGCAAAAAACCCTCAAGGCTTTGCTCGGTCAGGTCTCGTTTGCCATGGCCGTGCATGACATCCGTTACTACCTGAACGGCATCTTGTTTGTGGCCGAGGGCAACCGCCTGAGTTTGGTCGCCACCGATGGCCACCGCCTGGCCTTCACTGCCGCCACACTCGACGTGGCAGTGCCCACCAAACAGGAAGTCATCTTGCCGCGCAAGACCGTGATCGAACTGCAGCGTCTGCTGTCGGATGCGGATGGCGCGATCGAGATGCAGTTTGCCAACAACCAGGCCAAGTTCGGCTTTGATGGCATGGAATTTGTAACCAAGCTGGTCGAAGGCAAGTTCCCAGACTACAACCGCGTGATCCCCAAGGGTCACCGCAACAACCTGACCTTGGGCCGTCAGGCTTTGCTGTCCTGCTTGCAGCGCACCGCCATCCTGACCAGCGACAAGTTCAAGGGCGTGCGTCTGAACCTCGACCCTGGCAGCCTGCGTGTGGCGTCCACCAACGCCGAGCAAGAAGAAGCCGTGGACGAACTCGACATCGACTACGGTGGTGACGCCATCGAAATCGGCTTCAACGTCACCTACATCATCGACGTGCTCAGCAACATGGGCCAAGACATGGTGCGCATCGATCTGGCCGACGGCAACAGCTCGGCGCTGATCACGATCCCCGAGAACGAGAACTTTAAATATGTGGTGATGCCCATGCGCATTTAAGGCGAAAGCCCGCAAGGACACCTTTATCGAAACCCGCGACCCTTCGCGGGTTTCGGCCATTCAAGCGACAGAGAAAATTGAACATGACCGACGACATCCAACCCAGCGAAGAAGCTTTCACCACCGCGCAACCCAAGATTGACGCCCACCAAGTGGGCGCATCCGAAGGTTACGGCGAAGGCTCCATCCAGATCCTGGAAGGACTGGAGGCTGTGCGCAAGCGCCCTGGCATGTACATCGGTGACACCTCTGACGGCACGGGCCTGCACCACCTGGTGTTTGAGGTCGTTGACAACTCGATTGACGAAGCGCTGGCCGGTCACTGCGATGACATCGTGGTCACCATCCACTCCGATAACTCCATCAGCGTCACCGACAACGGCCGTGGCATCCCCACCGGCGTGAAGATGGACGACAAGCACGAGCCCAAGCGCAGTGCGTCAGAAATCGCGTTGACCGAACTGCACGCGGGCGGCAAGTTCAACCAAAACAGCTACAAGGTCTCGGGCGGTCTGCACGGCGTGGGCGTGTCTTGCGTGAACGCGCTGAGCAAGTGGCTGCGCTTGACGGTCCGCCGCGAAGGCAAAGTGCACCAGATCGACTTTGCCAAAGGCTTTGTGCAAAACCGCTTGCTCGACACCGTGGACGGCGTTGAAGTCTCGCCCATGCGCGTCACAGGTGCCACCGACAAGCGCGGCACCGAAGTGCACTTCTTGCCCGACGTGGAAATCTTCACGCAGAACACCGACTTCCATTACGAGATCTTGGCCAAGCGTTTGCGCGAGTTGTCCTTCCTGAACAACGGCGTGCGCATCCGCCTCAAAGACGAACGCAGCGGCAAAGAAGACGACTTCTCGGGTGCCGGTGGTGTCAAAGGTTTTGTCGACTTCATCAACGCCAACAAAAAAGTGTTGCACCCCAACGCCTTCCACGCCAACGGCGAGCGCCCAGCCGACAGCTACGGCGGCATCCCTGGCACCAGCATCGGTGTCGAAGTGGCCATGCAATGGAACGATGGCTACAACGAATCGGTGCTGTGCTTCACCAACAACATTCCCCAGCGTGATGGCGGCACCCACCTCACCGGCTTGCGCGCTGCGATGACCCGCGTCATCAGCAAGTACATCGAGAAAAACGAGATCGCCAAAAAGCAAAAAGTCGAAGTCAGCGGCGACGACATGCGCGAGGGCCTGTGCTGCGTGCTGAGCGTGAAAGTGCCCGAGCCCAAGTTCTCTAGCCAGACCAAAGACAAACTGGTCTCGAGTGAAGTGCGTGCCCCGGTCGAAGACATCGTGGCCAAAGCGCTGACCGACTTTTTGGAAGAGCGCCCCAACGACGCCAAGATCATCTGCGGCAAGATTGTGGAAGCCGCCCGCGCCCGCGAAGCCGCCCGCAAAGCCCGCGAAATGACACGCCGCAAAGGCGTGCTGGACGGCATGGGCCTGCCTGGCAAACTGGCCGACTGCCAAGAAAAAGACCCGGCCCTGTGCGAAATCTACATCGTCGAGGGCGACTCCGCCGGCGGCTCGGCCAAGCAAGGTCGCGACCGTAAATTCCAGGCCATCTTGCCCCTGCGCGGCAAGATCCTGAACGTCGAAAAAGCCCGCTACGAAAAGCTGCTCACCAGCAACGAAATTGTCACGCTCATCACGGCGCTTGGCACCGGCATTGGCAAGGCCAGCGCTGAATCTGGCAAGAGCGGCACCGACGACTTCAACGTCGACAAACTGCGCTACCACCGCATCATCATCATGACCGACGCCGACGTGGACGGCGCGCACATCCGCACCTTGCTGCTCACCTTCTTTTATCGCCAAATGCCCGACCTGGTCGAGCGCGGCCACATCTACATCGCCCAGCCACCGCTGTACAAAGTCAAGGCAGGCAAAGAAGAGCTGTACCTCAAAGACGGCCCGGCGCTCGACGGCTTCTTGCTGCGCATCGCCCTCAAGGACGCCAGCATCAGCACCGGCGGCGCTGCGCCGCAAGTGCTCACGGGCGAAACCCTTGAAGCGCTGGCCCGCAAACACCAAGTGGCTGAACATGTCATTGCCCGCTTGTCCAACTTCATGGACGCCGAAGCTTTGCGCGCCATGGCCGACGGCGTGTCGCTCAACCTCGACAACATGGAGTTGGCGGCCGCCTGCGCGCCCGCACTGCAAGCCAAGCTGCGTGAACTCAACACCACCGGCATCCCTGCCGAAGTGACCGCCGAGTTTGACGTGCGCACCGACAAACCGATCCTGCGCATCAGCCGCCGCCACCACGGCAACATCAAGAGCAGCATCATCACGCAAGATTTTGTGCACGGTGCCGACTATGGCGCCCTGGCCGAGGCGGCAGAGACCTTCCGTGGTTTGCTCAGCGATGGCGCCAAAGCCCAACGCGGCGAAGGCGAGCGCCAGAAAGAAGAAAAAGTGGGCGACTTCCGCCAAGCCATGCATTGGCTCATCAGCGAAGCCGAACGCACCACCAGCCGCCAGCGCTACAAGGGTCTGGGCGAGATGAACCCCGCCCAACTGTGGGAAACCACCATGGACCCCACCGTGCGCCGCCTGCTGCGCGTGCAAATCGACGACGCCATCGAAGCCGACCGCGTGTTCACCATGCTCATGGGCGACGAGGTTGAGCCACGTCGCCACTTCATCGAGAGCAATGCGCTGCGGGCGGGGAACATCGATATTTGAGTGTTCAACATTGCCGAATCGATTGATCCGTCAAAAGCCGATCAATCCTTCAGCCTCAAGCTCACAGCGCACCCCTGATCACTTCGGTCACGGGTGCCTTCTTGTTGAACCCCATGCCTCAGACTGCTTGTTGCTCAAGCACTTCGCAGTACGCACCCTAGGACTCTAGCGGTCCGTTGCGTTGTCCCCGAGCTTGCTTTTCTTGACGGTTGAAGCCAAGCAAAACGCCTCCACCACGTCGCGGACGGTTTTTCTTTCCGAGATGGACAAAGAAAAATAACGCATGAACATTTCCCGATCGGCCAAGTTCAAAGACTCCTGAAAAGACTCTGAAGAGCTTCTTGCGACGACCGCAGTGACTTTGCCGTAACGCAACTCGTCAGGACTGACCTGTAACCACTCAGCCAGAACCCTCAACTTGTCTTGTGTGGGTATGGAATTGCCCATCAGCCAATTCCTGGCCGTGTGCGGCGTAATGCTCCGCCCCCAATAGCGCAGGTTGAACTCACGCGCCACCACGGTCGGCGAGAGACTTGCGCCGCAGCCTGCGAGTGCGATTCGCAAGCGCTCTGAAAAAGCTTTGGACTCTGTTTTGTTGAACATGCCCACCAAGGTAAAGCTTATGGGGGCAAGGAAAGTGAATTCAGATTAATATTTTTGTGAATTTAAATTAAAAATATCCTCTTGATTGCGATATATTATTTGAATTTGATTGTTTTCTAAATTTTGAGAATTTATTGTGATTTTTAAAAACATCATTCGACATCTCAAACTTTCCGATCACAGTTCCAACTTGGCGACTGAGCACAGTGTGGATTGCAAAAGAACAGCCGACGACATGTTGGTGGAACTGAGCATGTACGGCAACCCCAAATTGATCAGGATGCGTTCAGGCTGGTGGTGCTTCATTGAGGCCTTTGGTTCCGATGTCGGCTCCCAGCTCACCATAGGATCAGAAATCAACCATTGGCAACCCAGCCATGCCGTTTCAGAATGTCTCGATCGCGTTCAAGCAAGTGGATTGCAAAAACGCCCCCATCGGTGATCCTGGCGATTCACTACAAAACGTCTGAATTTCTTACAATACATTACTCCACTTTGTACGGACCTGTTCGGTCCTGAAGCATGTCCACCTCTACACCACGCACACGCGCGCTCAATAGCACTTTTACGCTCAGCGATTTCGACTTTGACCTGCCCCCAGAATTGATTGCCCAGCACCCCACCACGCAGCGCAGTGGTTCGCGTTTGCTGGATGGTTCGGCCCCTGCGGTGGTGGACCGCATCTTTCATGAACTTGCCAGCCTGCTGAAGACGGGCGATCTGTTGGTGTTCAACGATACCAAGGTCATCAAGGCGCGCATCTTTGGCCAGAAGGCCTCAGGCGGCAAGCTGGAGCTGCTGATCGAACGTGTGCTGCCGGGACATCAGGTCGTGGCGCACATGAAAGTGAGCAAAAAGCCTTTGCTCGGGGGCAAGATGTTCATGGCAGGCGGCGCACACAATGGCGGGTTTGACGCCGTTCTACTGGGTCGCTGGCCCGATGAAAACGGGCAGTTGTTTCACCTGCAGTTGAGCGACGAACCGCACGCATTGATGGAAAAACACGGCGTGATGCCCCTGCCCCCCTACATTGCGCGCCCCGCTGGCACGGCCGATCACGCCGACACCGAAGAAGACGCTGAGCGTTACCAAACTGTGTTTGCGCGCGCCCCTGGCGCGGTGGCCGCACCCACGGCAGCGCTGCACTTTGACGAAGGGGTTTTGGCCGCCTTGACCGCACAAGGGGTACACACCGCCAGCGTGACGCTGCATGTGGGTGCGGGTACTTTCCAGCCCGTCAAGACCGAGAACATCGCCGAGCACACCATGCACAGCGAGTGGTACGAAGTGCCAGAAGCCACCCAGCAAGCGATTGCAGAGTGCAAGGCGCGTGGCGGCCAAGTGGTGGCGGTGGGCACCACCACCGTGCGCACGCTGGAATCGTGGGCCCAATTCAATCAGGCCAGCGGCGACACCGAGATCTTCATCACACCGGGGTTTGAGTTCAAAGTGGTCGACCTGCTGATCACCAACTTTCACCTGCCCAAAAGCACCTTGATGATGCTGGTCAGCGCCTTTGCAGGCTACGAACACATCATGGGCCTGTACCGCCACGCGATCACGCAGCGTTACCGGTTTTTCAGCTATGGGGATTCGATGCTGCTGAGGCGCACGCCCACAAAATCTCAGTCCAGCTGAAGAAAAACACGGCCGCCTTCGACCTTGACGGGCCAAGTCTGGGCGGGTTCGGTCGCCGGGCCGCAGGCCACCGAACCGTCACGCAGGCTGAACTGCGCTTGATGGAAGGGGCACTCCACATGGTCGCCTTCGACAAAGCCGTCGCAGAGCTTGGCGTTGCCGTGGGTACACAGGTTGTTGATGGCGTAAACGCCGTCTTCGAGTTTGAAGAGGGCAATGTCCTGCCCCTCAGGCGTCACGGCGATGCCTGCACCTTCAAACAAATCGGCCTCGGCGGCCACGTCGGTCCAGTTGCTCATGATCAGATGGGGTAAATGATGGCGTTGGGAATCATTTCGCTGTCGTACACGCACAGGCGCTCGGCGAACTTCAGGCCCTCGGGGGTTTGCACGATGGTGTCGATGTAACGGCCCACGTTGAACACGGTACTTTGTTTGTCGAGCTTGGTGCGGAACACCGCGTAGTTGGCTTCCGATTGGATGCGCTCACCGTCGACACGTCGCACCACCGGCGCGCCCACCACATGGCGCTGGTAATAGGGGTCGTGGTAAAGCGTTTCCTGGATGCCATAGACGCGGTCTTTCAACATGCCTTTGCTGGTGAACGACAGGGTGCACAGCGGAAAGCCGCGCTCATGGTTTTCACGCGGGATGAGTTTGTAAACGCATTGCTCGGTAAAAAATTCGGGCCACAAATCCCACTGGCCGCTGTCCACGGCCAAGGCGTAATCGGCATACAGGCGGGTCAAGGCCATGTGGGTTTCAAAGTTCACCATGGTCATTTTGTTCAGGCCTCCATCACTTTGCGCCAGTATTCGTACATGCCCCGGATCAGCGTCTCGGTCACCATGTGGTCCGTCTCGCCCACATCGCGCCCGCCCAACTCCACCAGCATGCGGTGCTTGGGTTTGGTCTCAAAGGCTTGCTGCGAGAACTCGATCACCTCGCCGTCGTCTGCGCTCACAAAACCCGCCGGACCAAACAGATTCGATTGGCGCAGGCGGCGTTCGGTCATCTCGGGGGTGTCGTCTTCAAAGCCAAAGTGCGTCCAAACAAAGTCAAACGCGCCATGACCGTCAGGCTGGATGTGCCGGGTGGACACGCTGTTGACCTGCTGCTGAAAAATCACGCTGGGGAACAGCGTCATCATCACCGCCGTGGGCATTTGCTCTTCCATCTGCCACCAGCCCTCGGGAACGATGTCCAGAAAACTGGCGTCGTGCAGCTGCATGCTGTCTTTGAAGCTGCTGACCTGCGTGACCTGCGAAGCGGCGCCCGTGGCCTGCCCCGCGCTGCCCCGGGTCGAGATCATGGCGGCGTGGCGGTGGTGCGCATCCATGCGCAGCTCGCTCTTGTTGTCGGCCCGCCAAAGGCCAAAGGTCACAAACCAGGTGTGCAGCAAGCCGGGATGGTAAGGGTCCTTGATGTTCTCTTGCATCAGCTTCCAGTTGCCCGGAATGCGCTGGCGGTTGTAACCCAACACCACCAGCTTGCGGCCGTTGAACAGGCGGTCAAAGTATTTCAGGATGGTCGGGCCCATGAAGTCTTCGAGCGACTCCACGGCATGGTCAAACGACGCGAAGACCACGCCGCCGCGTGTGGCCACTTTCAAGGGCGTGAGGCCGTGGTCTTTCGGGTCAAAGTCGGGGGGCATGCCGCCGTTGACCTTGCCATCTTGCCGCACACCGCGCCGAAACGGCACGCCCTGCAAATCGCCTTTCAGCGTGTAACTCCACTGGTGGTAAGGGCAGACAAACTCTTTCTTGTTGCCATGGCGCTCGCGGCAAAACTGCATGCCCCGGTGGGCGCAGACGTTCTCGACCACATAAATATGCCCGTCGGCGGCGCGCGTCATGATGACCGAGCGCTCGCCCACCACAGTGCGCTTGAAGTCGCCCACGTTGGGGATCTCGGCTTCCAGGCCCACATAACTCCAGTGGCTTTTGTAAAAGAAACGCTCCAGCTCCTTTTTGTGCCGGTCTTCGTCGGTGTACACGGCAAACGGGACGCGGCTGGTGCCGGGCGTTTCCCAGTGGATGGGGTGTTCGGTCATGGCGTCTCCTACAAATCCTTGACTCGCATCATGCGCAAAACATCGAATTCCGTAAATCGAAATTCAAAGATAATCATTATCCAAATTTCAAATATTACTCAAATCCTCCATGGAACTTGCCCGACTCGACTTGAACCTGCTGCTGGTGTTTCACCACCTGTTGCGGGAAAAGCGTGTATCCAACGTGGCCGCCGTGTTGGGCATGAGCCAACCCGCCGTCAGCAGCGCACTGGGCCGTCTGCGCACCAGCCTGGGCGACGCGCTGTTTTTGCGCACCCAAGGCGGTATGGAGCCCACGCCCTATGCCCTGCAGCTGGCCGAGCCCGTGGCCGCTGCGCTCGATGGCCTGCAGCAAGCACTGAATGTGCGCGCCTCCTTTGACCCCGCCACCAGCGAGCGCCGTTTCACTTTGGCCATGACCGATGTGGGTGAGATGTATTTTTTGCCCGTGCTGATGGACGCGTTGGCACAGGCCGCGCCCGGCGTCACGCTGAATGTGGTGGCCGTGACCAGCGCCAGCCTGAAAGACGACATGGCCACGGGCCGCACCGACTTGGCCCTGGGCTTGCTGCCGCAGCTGCAGGCGGGGTTTTTTCAGCAGTCGCTGTTTCGCCAGCCCTATGTGTGTCTGATGCGCGAGGGCCATCCTTTGGCCAGCAAAACCGACTTGACCCTGCCCGACTTTGCCGCGGCCAGCCATGTGCGCGTGATCGCCGCAGGCACAGGCCATGGGCGGGTGGATGGGGCCCTCAGCGAAGCGCTGGAACGGCAAGGTCTGCAGCGCAGCATTCGCATGACGGTGCCGCATTACGTGGCTTTGGGTGATGTGCTGGGCCACTCTGACTTGATCGCCACCGTGCCCGAACGCTTTGCCCAGCGCGTGACCCACCCATTTGCCCTGACCACCCGCACCCTGCCGCTGGTGGTAGACGGCAGCGTCATCCACCAGTTCTGGCACGCCCGCCTGCACAAAGACCCGGGGCACCAGTGGCTGCGCACGCTGGTGTTGCAATGCTTTGGCGATGGCAGCAAAACCAGCGCAGAACAAATGGCCTGATGTTTTGGAGCATCGCTCACAGGGTGAGCTCCTACAATTCAGGCCTCAGCTTTAGGCCTTACATGCTCCAATTCGATCTGCTCAAAACCGACCCTTCCAGCCACGCCCGCCGCGGCACGCTGACCCTGAACCATGGCGTGGTGCAAACGCCGATCTTCATGCCGGTGGGGACCTACGGCACGGTCAAAGGTGTGATGCCGCGCAGCCTGCACGAGATGGGTGCGCAGATCATTCTGGGCAACACCTTTCACCTGTGGATGCGCCCGGGGCTGGACATCATGAAAGGCTTTGGCGGCCTGCACCCCTTTGAACAATGGGACAAGCCCATCCTGACCGACTCGGGTGGTTTTCAGGTCTGGTCACTGGGCGACATGCGCAAGATCACCGAAGAAGGCGTGACCTTTGCCAGCCCCGTGAACGGCGACAAGCTGTTCATGTCGCCCGAGGTCAGCATGCAGATCCAGACCATCCTGAACTCGGACATCGTGATGCAGCTCGACGAGTGCACGCCTTACGAAACCAAGGGGCACCTGACGACCGAGGCCGAAGCCCGCAAGTCGATGGAGATGAGCCGCCGCTGGGCCGTGCGTTCCAAAAACGAGTTTGCGCGATTGGAAAACCCCAACGCCCTGTTTGGCATTGTGCAAGGCGGCATGTTTGAGAACCTGCGCCAAGAGTCGCTCGACGCACTGGTGGAGATGGACTTCCCCGGTTACGCCGTGGGCGGTGTGAGCGTGGGCGAGCCCAAAGACCTGATGCTGCAAATCATGGCGCACACGCCGCACCGTTTGCCCGCGAACAAGCCGCGCTACCTGATGGGCGTGGGCACCCCTGAAGATTTGGTGCAAGGCGTAGCCGACGGTGTGGACATGTTCGACTGCGTGATGCCCACCCGCAACGCCCGCAATGGCACGGTGTTCACCCGCTTTGGCGACCTCAAGCTGCGCAACGCCCGCCACAAAAACGACCCGCAGCCGCTGGACACCAGCTGCACCTGCCATGCCTGTGCGGGAACGTCCGGCGTGTCGTGGGACAACGGTGGGCGTAACGGTTTCAGCCGTGCTTACATGCACCACCTGGACCGCTGCGGCGAAATGCTCGGCCCCATGCTGACCACCATCCACAACCTGCACTACTACCTGAACCTGATGCGCGAAGTGCGCGAGTCGCTGGACGCGGGGCA
>JAIXOZ010000088.1 GCA_027486495.1 Comamonadaceae bacterium
AAGTTCGACGCCAAGATGCAGGCACAACTCGAAGGCTACCTGGTTGCCCTCGGCATTCTGGGTGCCGATCAAACGCTGAGCGCCAACGAGCAGCAACCCGGTGAAGACGCCTTCCAGGCTGAACCCACGTACCAAGAGTGAGCATGAACTCACATCATGCTTGGTCGTTGGTGTGTCGCTTGTTCGCTGAAGGAACGCACGTCCATCGCTGGGCGTTGTCCCCTCACGAGGTGGCTGCATGCACCTTGCTCGGCTCTGCCATAAAGCCTGCGCCCGTCAATCAGCAATACGTACTTTGCCCACATTGCAACCTGCACCGTGGGCAAGTCGTCGGTGATGGCAAAGGCGGCAGGCTTTGCCAATGCCCCGAATGCGGCCCAATCCAAATCGAACCACAGGATCTGGCTGCGGTCGTGCTCAACGAGGATTGGCTGCGCCAGAAGTTGCGCTTGGCCTTAGAGATCAACAGCCGCGACGGCATCGATCAGGTTGGCCCGGGCATTTGGCGGCTGGGAGATGCCAGGCAGGGACCGGTCATTCTGGTTCGCAACCTGTCCACCCTTGTGCGCGCGCCTGCGATCTTGGATGGCTTCCGGGTCAAGGGTGCGAGCCTGCGGGTCATCACACCCAAGCCGATGGACCAGACTGCGCACCCATTCGCTGCCGACATCGAGTGGCTGCCACTTCAGGAGCGGTTCGCCTTTTACGGCGACGGCATCTCCTTTATCGCCCCACAGGGCAACCGCCCGGAAGAAACGCCACGTGAGCCCGCTAAACCTGTGTACGGCCCCTTCGCGGACGACTTCCGCACGGTGCTGCTGCCAGAGCATGGCCACATCAACCTCACCGAGGCGCAAGCCTCTGTGTTCGAGTCGCTTTGGTCATTCAAAGGTGAGCCCATGCGGGCTGAGCGAATCATGGAGCGCGCACAGTTGAACAGCGACAAACCCATCGACGTGTTCAAGGTGAAATCCCGCGACAAAGGGAAACCTGGCGTCGATCTCCCTTTGGTGGCTTACCGGAAATTGGTGGTCACCCAACAGCGACAAGGTCTTTATGCGCTGCCCTGCGCTTCAGGGCGATAACCTTTAGGACTTGAACTATGGCAACCAAAGATCAGATCAACAAGGCTTGGGACAACGCAGACAAGATGCGTGGCAAGGATCCGGACCTGTATCGGAAAGACCCATACGGGAATCCGATGTACCGTCACTCGCACGGCAAAAGCTCAGAAATGGGATGGGATGTTGATCACATCACCCCAAAGTCACGGGGTGGCTCTGATGCGACCAAAAATCTCCAGGCGCTGAACTCTTCCGTAAATCGCGGCAAGGGTGACTCACTGATCAAGAAGAGTCGCCACTCGGGTTGAGGCATGCGACTGAGGGTCTGGCGATCTACTGACCTGATCGTTCGTTCAATTTCGCCGTGACCTCGCGCTTGCCCATCTTGCGCACAGCAGAAATGGCCGCCAACTGGCTTGCGCGGGGCTTGGTTTTGCCCGTTTCCCAGTGGTAGACGCTCTGCGCCGAGACTCCCAGCAGCTTACCCATTTCGGCAGCGCTGATCCCCAGCTTTTTGCGCAAAGCAGCGAAGCCTGCGACGCGGAAGCGCAATCCAGCCGGTGAATCGTCCTCAGTCGCTTCAATTGTTTTTGAACGGCTCACATGCTCCTTATTTGAGTGATGTATCCGCTGTAGATTCAACCAACAGTAATCTTGAAGACTGCAAGAAACAAGCTAAGCCATAAATTTGATCTTGAATTTCTAGATGAATTGTCCATCCTCTACTGAAATGACATCCAGCCAAAGCCTTGAGGAAAAGTGACGAATCATGTAACATACGAGGCATGAAATCCACCACGATCAAACTAGCATGAGCATTGGCAGCAGTGGTCGCATCGTTATCGAGGTGCCTGCGGACAAGAAGCGTTTCTTGTACAGCGAGCTTTCTAAGCGTGGCCTCTCTCTGAAGGATTGGTTTTTAGATCAGGTCAACGACTATCTGAGATCAACCGTAGACCCCACACCTCAAACACCTTCGCCAGTGACTCCGCGTATGCAAGAAGCTCACACGAGGCAAAAATCTCCCACCAAATTGACTACTGCCATCAGCTCCGAAGCAAGCTCAAGTGCTTTGATCAAAACTTACGAAACACTTGAGAGTCGCTACTCCGTCAGAGTTCTGCAGAGTGATGTCTCATATGTCAGTCCAGTCAACTTTGTTGAATCGCTAAGACGCCCCCGTCATCGATGGTTTCCCTACAAAGAAGGCTTCTCACCTACTTTTGTACAGGGGTTTATTTCTGAATTTCAAACCAAAAAAAATGGCCTTGTACTCGATCCCTTTTCCGGAGTTGGTACAACAAGTTTAGTTGCCAGCTCAATGGGCCTTAATGCGATTGGCTTTGATGTGAGCCCAATGGCTATTTTTATTTCAAAAACAAAATCCATATCACTTAGCAAGTCAGAGCTCTTGAAATTCAGTGACTACATCAAATCACTACCAACAACAAATGCTTCCAATCAGTATCCGGCGCCAGAAAACGGTACCGTAGTTGGCTATTTTGAACGGCCATATTTAGATGCACTCTTATCAGTTCGCTGGATTGCCAATCAGGCTCCTACCGAAAAAATTCGCAATCTTGCTCTTTTAGCTTATTTGACTTTAATTGAAGAATTTTCCACACATAGAAAAGCAGGAAATGGAGTCAAAAGAAAGACTCGCATTGAATATCGCAATTTAAATTCTTCACCTTTTGAGCAGGTGCGCAGTTCATTCATTCAAAAATTGATCCAGATGGAGGACGATCTGCGGCATGATCCTTTGATCATTAAGCCGCATTTTTACGAAGCAAGTTGCATAGAAGCTAAAGAGACATCAAAAATTGAAGATGTCTCTTTAGCTCTAACTTCGCCTCCATATGCAAATTGCTTTGATTACAGCAAAATCTACATGCGTGAGTTATGGCTTGGGGACTTTTTTAAGTCAACAGAAGACCAGAAATCCTTTCGCAAAGACTCTATTCGGTCGCATGTTCACGCCACATGGAAAGACCGGCACGTTGAGCATGGTAGTGAGATTGCCGAAAAACTGATCAAGCCATTGCTTTCATCACAAGATCTTTGGTCAGAAAAAATTCCAGGGATGATCACCGGATACTTCAAAGATCTCGGATCTCTATTATCAACAATTCATCCAAAATTTTCTAAAGGCTCGTCTTTTGGTATTGTGGTTGGAAACTCTGTCTATGGTGGCCTGCCAATAGCAACAGATTTACTTATTGCTGAAATGGCTGAGAGTATCGGTTACCAAGTCTCAAGAATCGATGTGTATAGAGGGGTAATTCCTTCTTCTCAACAATACAACTTGATTGATGATCGCCGATGGGCTCGTGAGAGCACTGTTATTTTGAAGAAAAAATGAACCCAACTAAATTATCAACCTTGAGCTGGGGCGAGGAAATTTCATTCCCTAGCTCACGAAAAGGAGACATGTACAGTCATGTTGTTGGTGCTCGCTATCCTTGTCGTAGTGTTGCTTATGTTCCTCGACTTATTCTTAGCGAACTAGCCGCATCTAACCCGAAAGAGATGAATGTTCTAGATCCATTTATGGGATCAGGGACTACTGCACTTGAAGCCAATTTGCGAGCTTTCAATGCCTATGGTTTAGAAGTTGATCCTTACGCACGCTTAATCGGTTCTGCATCTGTTCAGAAATTTTCTAAAGTCGATCTATCCAAATTGGAAGAATTTGGATCGACACTGGAATCAAAATTTCGATCAACAAGAAGTCTGAAATCTATGATTCCAGACATCTTGAATATTGATCACTGGTTTCCGGAAAAAAACATTGACGACCTCGTTCGATTGAAGAGAGTAATTTCCGATTTTCTAGAAACGACTCCTAAAGCCAATAACTTCTTGTATGCCGCATTCGCAGACATCATTCGAGCCGTTTCATATGCAGAAAGGCAATCGTTAAAGCCCTATGTATCAACTCGATTTAGGAAGCAGCCCGCAGAAGTGCTTCCATCATTTCAGAAGTGCTTGAAGAAGTACCTTGATGGAGCTCAAGCTGTTGCGCTGCTTAAAGACTACGGTACAGGACAAATAAAATGGATTGATGGTGATGCCACCCAATTTAAGTTAGACGCAAAAATTGACGTCGCTATCACTTCACCTCCATATATAAATGCAATGGACTACGTTCGTTGCATCAAACTCGAAAGTAGTTGGGTTGGTACCGGGTCAAGCGACATATTTTCAGAGGTGAGATCCTCCCAAGTCGGTGAGGCAGCTAGAAGCAAAAAACGGGAGATCTCTGCTGATGTTCTGGAAATCATCGGCCCTGATTTTTTGCGAATCCAAGAAGTTGATAAAGAGCGATCCAAAACGGTTGCGGCCTATTTCCAAGACATGAAGAGCAACCTCAACTGTGTCTACAAGGCACTAAAGGCAAATGCGCAATATCACATCATCGTAGGCGACAGTGTGGTTCGCGATGTGGAGGTTGCTACCCATCATCACATTGGGAAAATTGCTGAAAAGATTGGATTTGAATGGCAAGGCTACTTCAAATATGCGATCAAGGATCATCGAACCTCATTGCCGAGAAATGGTCGAGGTGGAAAAATCGAGGTTGAACACGTCATTAGCTTGAGAAAACCATGATCAACGATAGCGCTCAACCAATCTTTATCTATCCAGATCAACTTTTGAAAGAAACTTGGCCTGCATGGGTTGAGTCAGTACTTTCAAAACAGCCGGAAGATGAATACCGAAATGCTAGGGGGTTTCAAGAGTTAACGGGATCGACGGACTCCACTGGACGCACCAGGGCCGGTGAGGCTTATCGCTTGGGCTTGCTACTTCAGAGGGTTATCCGTGAACGCACAGAAGGAAGTGGTGTTCCAAAGGGATGGCAATATGTTTGCGATGGAAAGACCGTCATCAGCAAGACTGGGCATTTGTCTTACGCAATAGGTAAGGCTCTTGCAGATGATGACACTATTATTGAAGCCAATAAGGGATTGAATGTTCTTTATTTACTATTTGCTTTATCGCTAGGCATCCAATTCAACTCTGGCTATTTGCCAACAGCATTAATTTACGCTTGGACTCTTCAAGAGTTTCGGAAAAATGTTGGAACTGAAGAATTTGACTCTCATTACGAAGACTATTCAAGATTCCTTGCTGCAGCAGTTTTCAAAACACTTGATTCTTCAGCACATCAGGCCACCTTTATTAATGAGTATCTGAACTCAGCTAGCCTTACATCCCTGATCCTTCAAAAAAGTTCTGATCAATCAATTCATAAAGTCACGCCATCACTGCTGAGTGCAAAAATCGCAGGAAAGCCTTCAAGTCTACCTAATGTGAACGACATCCCATCAGCAAAAGCTCCGCTGTTCTGGTCCTCGGTTGACCGAGGTATTTTTCAAAGAGCCATCGCTGTAGGCAATGATTTAATTCAAGCTCTCATTCCAATTGATCAGTCGCACTGGAAACAGCATGGAACAAGCGTTTTGACGACAGCCATTCAGGTCCCCGAATCAGAAGATCACATGCTTCTGGAAAAACTTGACGAAATTTTCAAAAATATCACAACCATTTCCCCAATATGGAGTCTGCTCATGGAGAAACTTGCTGATGGTGTCTACTCAGCCCTAGCGTATGTTGAGAACTCAGCTAATCGCTTAACTATGCCAACAAAATTCCATCTTCATGGCATTTCAACGACCCCAGCGAATGAGTCATTTTTTACCGTAGAGTTACGCAAAGAGACTGTACCAATAGAGCCTCAGATTGGAGCATCCGTAATGGTTGCCGACAAGGAGTTTCGCATCAAGACTCTAACTTCAACTGATACTCATCTTACGTTGGAGTTAGAAGCTTCATAAAACTTGATAGCTGCTCTTCATTCTCAATGAAGCTATCCTTTACAGGTAAGGTGACTAAAAAAAGATTAGCGTCGAAGTTCGGTATTTTTTCCACTTTTAACGCATCTCCTGGATAAACCAATAATCCCGTTTTATTTTCAATTTGGAATGGATAACTGTTATACGACAGATAAGAAATAAGCTGTGATACATGCTCTCTCATAGCCAAGTGGTTGCTGTACTTTATTTCTGCAACCACGAATTCATTTGTTTTGTCATTTAAGTAAATGTGATCCGGCTCTATCGATCTATCCAATCGCTCGTTTGGCAATCTAGCATCTACAAAGCTGAATGAATACGTATAGTTTTCTTTGGGGATTTTTTGAAATTCCTTAAAGGAATTTTTCAAAATATGTCCAGCATACAATTCAAAAGCCCTGTCTAGTGCAATTGAGACGCTCCAGAATGAGCCAGTCGCTGAGCTATTATTTGAGGCGAACATCCCTTTCCAGCGCCAATACTGCACACACTTAGCGACCAAACTTTTCACACCGAATGTGAACGGTGGATGCGAAAGCTCCGTTACCAATCGCATTGAAAAAGGAATGTTTGCAAATGGCTTGAGCTTACTTTCTATTGAAATAAATGTTGCTCGCGGTTGAATATTACTTCGTCCGAGCGTGTTATGCCAACTATCTAAATCTTGTAATGCACTCTTTGCAGTAGCTAAAAAGAGCGATGCGTATTGCCGTTGCCGATAGTTATCAAGCACTTCACAATCAATTCCAAATCGACCCAATCCAATGTTGATAGCCAAACTTTTGGCAATAGGACGACCAACAACAGCGCTTCGATTACGTAAGATTTTTTTTGAATTAAAAATTGAAAAATTGTGAACGCCGAAATTGTTTATTTCATCAATCAATCCCAGCAAAAAAGTCCATGAAAACGTAGCGTCTTCCTCTTGTACAGATACTTCTTGATCGCGTTTTATCTCGACAATTTTATTGGAAAGATTAAGTTTTTCGATACAATTGAATAATGCTCGAATATCTAGATCATCAATCTTTGGGTTTATGGAAAACGTTATTTTTCCATTGCTATTTTTGAAACTGCCAAAACCAATTTTTCTTCCGTCATAGTCGATACGGAGTCCTTTGGAATCAAAAGACAGAGATAAACCGAACTCGCGGCTGATTCTTTCTCTTGATTCGGCTGAGGAACGACTTAACTCATCCGCGAAGATTCGCGAATCACGTGATTGCCAGCTGCCAGTATCAAACTCAAAGTGTCTAGACATCTCTCAAGTCAGTCTTAAACAGCTCGATGCCACTCTCATAACTTATAGAACTACACGCGGCGCTATCTAGTTGGTTGCCTAAAGGAAGTTTTGCAAGATCTATTTCTTTAAAACTAAGAAGACCCTGTTCAGCATAGTCTTGAAGAGTTGGCAAAATTTGATACACATATGATGTGTAGAGCCAGGCAATCTGCTCTGACTCTTCTACGCAGCTTTCTGGTGGAAGGAAGTATGCATGACCGAGCATCAGTTCACTAACAGGGACGTTTCCACCCGATTCAGAGTTCTCTACCAGCCCTTTTACAAGGTCATAAAGATGAACGCCGTAGGGTATGCGCTCGCCCCCTTTTGCCCAGCATTTCTCGACTGGTGTTCTAGATGGCAATATTGGGATATTTGCAAACCGTCGCCTAAGCGCAAAATCAAATCCAGATGTTGCACGATCAATAGAGTTCATCGTACCGAGGATAAGCATCGACTCTGGAATCGAAATCGTTGGTCCCAAATCACCCAGTGGATACGGCGTAACAACATTTGAGCCGCGACGGTCGAGTGCATAAATTGCCTCCCCGAAGAGTTGGCCAATTGGCGCTCTGTTTATTTCATCCAAAATAACTACACTTTTAGGCGCGGAGGAGGCTGATGCATCCACCGTTTCCAATATTTGGCCAACTCGCGCAGCAAAACCTAGTAGCCCCTCCCTCACCACTAGTGAAACACCCCCATCCTGAACGGGTTCAGCACGAAATCCACGAATTAAATCCTCGTAGGAGTACTGAGGATGAAGTACGGCCAAATCCCATACACATCGAATCGATTTAGATTGCAATGTGCCTCTGATCTCTGGATCTGAATAAATCTTTGTCCTGAACTCGGGAAAAAGACTGCTTAATCTGCACTCATCAGAGCCCACTGACGACAGCTTGTCTCTAATCAGTTTAGAGATAAAGTCTTCGGCCGCACGTGTCTTGCCTGTACCAGGAGGTCCGGATAGAACCAGAAATTTCTTCTCAGCTCGCCATAGGTTTCCGATTTTTTCAATGATCGAATCATCCGAAATTACGCGTTCCGGATAAGGCAACAATGCTGAGGCGGTGATTTGCATGATCAAGAAGAAACTTCCCTGGTTGGCTTCGGGACGTGAGCTGCCCTTGCTCAGGCCAATGGTATCAGCTCAATTCTATGAAATTAAGCCTTTTTGCCATCGGACAAAAGGATGCAGACCGGTTTCACTGAAATGCGATCAAGATATACAGGCGCGGTAAGACTAAGAGCACGACCGGTCGTTGCGGGCACATCCCCTAGGCTAATTTGCACAGTGGCAACTGGTCTGGTTTGCCTCAGCAAGTCGATAGCAAAACCTTCGTATCCGACACACGCGCAAGTTGTTGCCCTGAAAGGCGTTCTGCGTGTGCCACAGCGTGAGGGTTTGAAGAAGTTTCGTGAGAAGAGAAGGCGGAATATGAGATTTGGGGGGCAATACCGACCCAAGTACCGGAGGGGGTTGGCACACGTAAAATTGCGCCGCACCCCGCGTGCTGTGGGGATGCCCCAAATGAAAACGCCCAACTGAGAACAGTTGGGCGTCTTGGATTGGTGGCCTGGGGCAGAATCGAACTGCCGACACGCGGATTTTCAATCCGCTGCTCTACCAACTGAGCTACCGGGCCCAAGCCACATATTCTAGCAGGACTTTTGTGTGCTTCAGAGCGCAGTGTTCAAAAAATGCCGAGTTCCTGCGCCGTGGTCAATGTCAGTCACCACAAGGGTTGGGGCCCTATGGACTCATCAGTGTCCGCGCTTGCTGCGCGTGAGATCTACACCGAGTTGTTTGAGTTTGCGGTACAGGTGGGTGCGCTCAAGGCCTGTTTTTTCAGCCACCCGGGTCATGGAGCCACCTTCATGGGCCAGATGGAATTCAAAGTAGGCTTTTTCGAAAGCATCACGCGCTTCACGCAGTGGTCGGTCGAGTTCAAAACTTTGATGTACGTCTGGCGCAGAGATGTTTTCAGTGACGACCAAAGTGGACATGGACAGCATACTAGGCGGCTGCGGGGGGCTGGCGGCCAGCATGGCTTGCTGCACCTGGTCGCGGGCCAGACCTTGCTCTACGGCTTTGAGCAGCTTTTGCAGTGTGATCGGTTTTTCCAGAAAGGCGTGTGCTCCAATCTTGACGGCGTCTACGGCGGTGTCGATGGTGGCGTGGCCACTCATCATGATCACAGGCATGTTGAGCAGGCCGTTGGCGGACCACTCCTTGAGCAGGCTGACGCCGTCGGTGTCTGGCATCCAGATGTCGAGCAGCACGAGGTCGGGGCGCATGTTGTGGCGTGCTTCACGCGCTTGCGCGGCGTTTTCGGCAAGTTCCACCTGGTGCCCCTCGTCAAAGAGGATTTCTGAGAGCAGGTCGCGTATGCCCAGCTCGTCGTCCACCACCAAAATATTTGCCATATGCCTGTTTTGTCTCTGTTCATGAAGGAGGCTGTTCAAGCCTCTGTGCGGTTCGCGCCACTGCGAATGATAACGAGACTTGCGCGCCTTGAATGTCGCCGCCTTCTTGCACGTTGGCTATCTCAATGCGTGCACCGTGTTCGTCGGCTATTTTTTTGACCACGGCCAGGCCCAGACCCGTGCCTTTGGCCTTGGTGGTGACATAAGGCTCAAAGGCTCGCTGCAAGATGTTGGGTGCAAAGCCGGGGCCGGTGTCTGTCACCGTCAGGCGCACGCGCTGGCGCTGCGCACGCCACTCGGTACGCACGCGCACGCGGGCTGCGTCCAGACTGTGGCCACGCGCCTCGCAGGCGTCTTGTGCGTTTTGCAGCAAGTTGTGGATGACTTGGCGCAATTGCTGTTCGTCACCCAAAATGGCGGGGCAATCCGCATCGAGCTCGGTGAGCACCATGGCGCGTGTCACGCTGTCGTGCGGCTCGCTGGCATACAGGGCCAGCACATCGCTGACCAAGCCATTGAGTTGCAGGGGCTTGAGTTCGGCCGTAGGCAAACGGGCGTAATCACGGAATTCATTGACCAGGCGTTTCATGGCCTCTACCTGGTCGACGATGGTCTTTACCGACTTGGTCAGCACCGCGTCGTCTTGGGCTTCCAACTTGCCGATCAGTCGTCGTTGCAGGCGTTCGGCCGACAGCTGTATGGGCGTCAAGGGGTTCTTGATTTCGTGCGCCAGGCGGCGTGCCACTTCACCCCAGGCTTGGGCCCGTTCGGCCGAGACGATTTCAGAAATGTCGTCAAACACCAGCAGGCGCATGCCATCGGGCAAGATGGCCCCTCGTGCGAGCAAGGTCACACCCGTTTGGCTCAGCCCTTGGCCTGCGGCGTGGACGTCGAAAGATTTTTGCCAATGGTCCAACTCATGCGCTTCGGTGCCGGTGTGCAAGGCCTTGAATTGCGCATCGACTTCTTGCGCAAATGCCTGAAGACCGGGCAAGCCTTTCAGACCCTGACCTTCGTGCATGATGACCGGCACGCGCAAGATGCGTGTGGCACCGGGGTTGGCAGACACGATGGTGCCTTGTGCGTCGAGCACCATGACCCCGGCTGTGAGGTTATCCAAGATGGTTTGCAGTTTGCTTCTGGCCTGATCGAGCTGATTCAGGCTGCGCTCGCCACTGACCCGGGCGTCAGCCAATTGTTGGGTCATATCGGCAAACGAGCGGGTCAGACCCCCCAGCTCGTCTTTGCCTTGCAGCGCCAATTTGGGCCGCAAGTCGCCGGCCGCCACCTGGCGCATTCCGTGGGCCAGCAGCAACAAGGGCCGTGCCAGTTGGTTGCCCAGCAAGACCGCCAACAAGATAGCCCCCAACACGGCCAGAAACAAGCTCAGCGTGAGCGTGCCGATGTACATGCGCCGCAGGCCATCACGCGCCAAGGCCCGTTCTTGGTATTCGCGGTAAGCGGCTTGCACTTCCAGCGCGTTGTTGACCAGTGTGGGAGACAATTCTTGGGTCACCATCAGCACCCGCCGGTCTTCATTCAAGGCCAGGCTCCACTGAGGAAACAGCACCAAAATCTTGATGCGGCCTTTGTCACCACCGGGTATGGATTCGTCCAGCCCTTCAACCCAGGTGAGGCTCCCCTTTTGTCGAGCTTCACGCAGCTGCTGTGGGGTTGGATGTTCAGCCCGCAGTTCAAAGCGCGAAGGCCCGGCGCTGGCCACCATTTGTCCGGCCTGACTCCAGATGGCTACGTCACTGACCCCCAATTGGGTACGGATTTTTTCAGCTGCCAGAGCCGGGTTGAGTTCGCTGGTTTCTGCCCAGTTCGCAGCAGCGGCCCGACCCTGCTTGCGCAGGTCATCGCTGAGCGTGTCTAGGGTGGCACGCCCCAGATTCAGGCCCGCCACAAGGGCCGCCTCCACTTTGACGTCAAACCAACTTTCGATCGAGCGTGATACGAACTGGTAAGACACCACATAAATGAGCAAGCCAGGGATGACACCCACCAGCGCAAAGATGCCAGCCAACTTGACCAACAGACGTGAGCCAAACTGGCCTTTGTACAAACTGCGCAACAAGCGCACCATGCCCCACAAAATGGTGATCAACAAACCACTGGCCACCACCGCGTTGACCAGCACCAACCACTCATAGTTCTGGTTGTAGCTCTCCCGTTTACCAGTGGCCTGCGTCATGAGCACCAGCAAGCCGATGCCAATGACGGCCAAGCTCAAGGCGCCCATCATCATCAACCAGCGGCTGGTCCGGGAGGGCCGCTCGTTCAGTGGCTCGCGAGAGACTTTGAGCCAGCCCATGTCAACGCACCAGCTCTTCGCTCAGTCGCAGGTTCTTGATGACCTGCAGATTCCAGTCGGCTTGGTTGCCTGCAGCGATCTGGAACGGACGCGGCAGCTGTGATACATCGAGTCTGAATTCGTAGCGCAGGCGCTGTCGAGCGTCCGGCTCCAGGCTCTGGACATCGGCAATTTTCCAAGCTGATTGGCGACGAATCACACTCAGGGCCTCGCCTAAGGTTTCAAAATTTTGTGAAATGCTGCCCGCCAAGCCTGTACCGGAAATTGGCTCGCTGGAGACGTTCAGTCGCCAGCGACGGGTCAACGGCTGAAAAGCCAAGCGGTAGTAGCGGCTGGAAGCGCCTATTTTTTTGTCCGTCCAGTACCAGCGATCACGCAATACTTCGGTTTCAGCCACAAAGTGCACGGCCAAGCCTTTGATGAGCGCGTCTTCCACCGCCGGTCCCAGCTCCAGTTTGAGCTGCACATTGAGCAGCAGGGAATTGTCCTTGCGCACTGGCATGAGCTCGGTCAGCTCCACCATGGAAGTTTGCGCCCATGCCCCGCCACAGCACAGCAAGGTCATGACGAAGGCACGGGTCAACCAAGCGCCAAGCTCAATCCCGAATCTTCTCCAGCAGTGCGTAATAAAAACCGTCATGTTCACCCAGTGCATTGTGCTCGACTGGAAGGCCCATGGGTATTTTGCCGGGAATCAAATGTCTTGGCGAGGGCAGCATTCGTGCATCGGTGTTGCGCTGAAGAAACGCTTGCACTGTTTCGTCTCCCTCGGACCGGAAAACAGAGCAAGTGCAATAGAGCAAACGGCCACCTGGCTTCAGCAAAGGCCAAAGAGCCTTGAGCAATTGCGCCTGTGTTTGCGCCAGCTGTGCGCTGTCACCTGGACGGCGCAGCCAGCGCACATCGGGATGCCTGCGCACGATACCGGAGGCGGTGCAAGGCGCATCCAGCAAGATCGCGTCAAAGGCCACACCGTCCCACCACTGCGCAGGCTGTGCAGCATCCGCAGAGCGGACCTGGGCACGGGCCTGGGCTTGAGAACCCAGGCGTTGCAGGTTGTCCTCAATGCGTTGGCACCGTAAGGCGTCTACATCCAGCGCCAAGACCTGCGCGTTGGGGTAGCAAGCCAGCAAGTGCCCTGTTTTGCCGCCCGGAGCCGCGCAGGCATCCAGAATGCGCCACGCGCACTCAGCCTTAAGGCCTTGCAACAGCAAAGGCGCTGCCACCTGTGCAGCAGCATCTTGCACCGACACATGCCCCAACTCAAAACCCGGCAACTGGTTCACGGGCACCGCTCGCTCAAGTTGCAAGCCTGATGCACCCACCGGCTTGGCGGCCAAACCCATGTCCAACAGCTGTGCCTGGTATTCGGCCACGCTGTGCAGACGGGTGTCCACGCGCAAGCTCATCGGGGCTGGTTGTTGTGCCATGTCCAGCAGTTTTTGCCAGTCCTCGGGGTATTCATCCTGCACTCGCGCCACCCACCAACGCGGGTGGTTCCACCTTGCTTGGGGATCGCTATCGGTGTCTGCCACCAGGGCCTCTCGCTCGCGCAGAAATCGGCGTAAGCAAGCGTTGATGAAACCGCTTTGGGCTTGCGTCTGCTTTTGTTGGCGGGCCGCCTCGACCGCCTGGTTGACCAAGGTGTGCACCGGGTAGGGCGCACCATCTCCTTGCCAGCCCAAGGCCAGTGCGGTGCACAACAAGGCATCAACCGCCGGCGGCGGCGCTTTGCTGGCCAAGCGCTCTCGCAGCGCCATGGCCCTGCCCCATTGCCGCATCACCTGAAAGGCCAAGGCTTGAACACCCGGGCGCAGCTCGGGCGACACCCTGGCCAGTTCTGCGGTCAGGGAGCGGCCAGCCCGCACCGCCTGGACCGCCGCCGCAGTGGCTTGCAGCTGCTGCGACAACGTCACCATCGCCGGGACACCTTGATGGCCTGTTGCTGGACTGTTGGGACTTTTTTTGCGGCCCGCCACTGGCTTGGCATCACCTGGCACACTTTGTGACATCGGTTTTGGTGTACGGGACTTTTGTGCTGCAGGCTTTGGGATCATTGCTGCGCGTTTCAGTTAGAGGTCATGGTCAGGTCCATGCGCACAACAGGTTTGAATTTCAAACGCCGCGCCAGCCATGAAGCCGGACGCATGTTCAAGGCATCGTTGTAGGCACTGACGGCCACATGGTAGGGAATCATGGCAGCTGGCAATGTTTGGCGCATGCGGTTCAATGCGATCTCCAGGTCGGGGCGAATGGCCTCAGGTGCTTGTTGCTGCAACAAACGGATTTCGCTGACCAACTGCAAGTGCTGGCTGATCACTTGTTTTTGTACCCCTTCGTCCAAGGGCTGCAAGCGCGCCTGCGTGAGGGCGTCGAGCATCTGGTCGCTGGCGCTTTGCACCGCTTGCAATTCTTGCGTCTCGGCCTCGCCCACAAGGCTTTGCCTGGCCGCCAATCCCCCTTGCAAACGCACCAACAACCGAAGCCACACAGCGTCCACACTGCTCCATTGGCGCACCACTTCGGAGCGCAAGCGCACCAAGCGGTTATGCGCACCCACCGACCAGAACAGGCACAAAGCCAGCACCACACCCACCACCAGAGCTCCCATGTTGTACTCCTCGCTGGTTTCACGTCCAAAAAGAACAACCCCTGACCACACACATGGCGGTACAGGGGCTGAATGGGCTCACCGCTCAAACGGTGAATGCATCGCTCAGGCGGCTTCGCCAGTGTCGGTGACGGTGTCTTCAGCCGTGTCACCGGCAAGGTCCGCTGCTTCTGCATCGGCAATGGCTTTGCGCTCGGCATCGTCCATGGCATCTTTTACCGCACGGGCCTTGTGATAAGCCAAACCAGTACCGGCAGGAATCAAGCGACCCACGATCACGTTTTCCTTCAGACCACGCAACTCGTCGCGCTTGCCCATGATGGCCGCCTCGGTCAACACGCGGGTCGTTTCCTGGAAGGAAGCGGCCGAGATGAACGAATCGGTCGACAAGGAGGCCTTTGTGATACCGAGCAACAAGTTGCTGAACGTCGCGGGGATCTTGCCCTCGCGCTGCAAAGCGTCGTTGGTGTTGAGCATTTCGGAACGCTCCACCTGCTCACCGGAGATGTAGTTCGATTCACCGATGTTCTCGACCACCACTCGGCGCAGCATCTGACGAACAATCACTTCGATGTGCTTGTCGTTGATCTTCACGCCTTGCAGTCGGTAAACGTCCTGCACTTCGTCCACGATGTAGCGGGCCAGCTCTTCGATGCCCAGCAGGCGCAAGATGTCCTGTGGGTCGGCAGGACCGTCCACAATGCTCTCGCCCTTGTTGACCACTTGGCCTTCGTGCACCAGGATGTTCTTCTCTTTGGGGATCAGTTCATCCCAGACCTTGCCTTCAGGGTCGGTGATTTGCAAGCGGACCTTGCCTTTGGTTTCTTTACCAAACGACACCGTACCGGTGATCTCGGCCAGCATGCCCTTGTCTTTGGGTGTGCGGGCTTCGAACAGTTCGGCCACACGGGGCAAACCTCCGGTGATGTCTCGGGTCTTTTGACCTTCGACCGGGATACGGGCCAGCACTTCTCCTGGGCCCACATCCATGCCGTCGCGCACCTGGATCAGCGAGCCGATCTGGAAGCCAATGGTCACCGAGTGATCGGTACCAGGGATCTTGACTTCTTTGCCAGCGGCATCGATCAACTTGACCTGAGGGCGAATGACCTTGGCAGCGCCACGGCGCTTGGGGTCAATGACCACCAGGGTCGACAAGCCGGTCACTTCGTCGAGCTGCTTGGCCACAGTCAGGCCTTCTTCCACGTTCTCGAACTTCACAGTACCCGCGTACTCGGTGATGATTGGTCGGGTCAGTGGGTCCCAGTTGGCCAAAATAGCGCCGGCTTTGATGATCTGGTCGGCCTTGACCGACAAGATGGCACCGTAAGGCACTTTGTGACGCTCTCTCTCACGACCATGCTCGGTGATAACAATCTCGCCGGAGCGTGAAATCACCACCAACTCGCCTTTGCTGTTGGTCACATATCGCATGGTGGCGTTGAAGCCAATGGCACCGTTAGACTTGGCTTCCACGCTGGAGGCCACAGCGGCACGTGAAGCCGCACCACCGATGTGGAAGGTTCGCATGGTCAGCTGAGTGCCAGGCTCGCCAATCGACTGGGCTGCAATCACACCGACCGCTTCACCGTTGTTGACCAAGCCGCCACGGCCCAGATCACGGCCATAGCACTTGGCGCATAAGCCGAAACGTGTGGCGCATGTCAGTGCTGTGCGCACTTTGACTTCGTCAACGCCTGCGGCTTCGAGCTCGTCGAGCATGTCTTCGTCGAGCAAGACGCCCGCTTCAGCCAGTACCGCACGGTTTTCAGGGTGCAGGACATCTTCGACGACGGTACGGCCCAGGATACGGTCACGCAGCGATTCGATCACTTCACCACCTTCGACGATGGCGCGCATCAGAGAGCCGTCGGTCGTGCCGCAATCGAGCTCGGTCACGACCAAGTCTTGGGTCACGTCCACCAATCGACGGGTCAGGTAACCCGAGTTGGCGGTCTTCAAAGCCGTGTCGGCCAGACCTTTACGAGCACCGTGTGTCGAGATGAAGTACTGCAAAACGTTCAGACCTTCACGGAAGTTCGCCGTGATGGGGGTCTCAATGATCGAACCGTCAGGCTTGGCCATCAGGCCACGCATACCGGCCAGCTGACGGATCTGAGCAGCAGAACCACGCGCGCCGGAGTCGGCCATCATGTAAATCGAATTGAACGATTCCTGATCGACTTCATTGCCATGGCGGTCAATGGTCTTTTCTTTGCGCAGCTGGTCCATCATCACCTTGGAGACGACGTCACCGGCCTTGCCCCAGATGTCAACGACCTTGTTGTAGCGCTCACCAGCGGTCACCAGACCGGAGACGTATTGCTGCTCGATGTCTTTGACCTCTTTTTCGGCCGCTTCAATGATGGCTGGCTTCTCCGGCGGCACCAACATGTCGTCGATGCCAATGGAGATACCGGCGCGTGTGGCCAGACGGAAGCCGTTTTGCAACAGCTTGTCGGCGAACACCACGGTTTCTTTCAAACCGCACTTGCGGAAAGACGTGTTGATCAGCTTGGAGATTTCCTTTTTCTTCAGCGCCTTGTTCAGGTTGCTGAAAGGCAGGCCCTTGGGCAGGATCTCGGACAGCAGTGCACGGCCCACAGTGGTTTCCACCATCGACACCGACGAGGTGAATTCACCTGTGGCTTTGTCTTTGGTCCACTCGGTCATGCGCACGTTGATCTTGGCGGTCAATTCCACCGCATTGGCGTCCAGGGCGCGCTGCACTTCGCCGATGTCGGAGAAGATCAGGCCTTCTCCTTTGGCGTTGATGCGGTCACGCGTGGCGTAATACAGACCCAGCACCACGTCTTGCGAAGGCACGATCGAGGGCTCGCCAGAAGCGGGGAACAAGATGTTGTTGGAGGCCAGCATCAAAGTGCGGGCTTCCATTTGCGCTTCGACCGACAGCGGGACGTGAACGGCCATCTGGTCACCGTCGAAGTCGGCGTTGAACGCCGCGCAAACGAGGGGGTGCAACTGGATGGCTTTGCCTTCAATCAGCAGGGGCTCAAACGCCTGAATGCCCAAGCGGTGCAAGGTTGGCGCACGGTTGAGCATCACGGGGTGCTCTTTGATGACCTCTTCCAAGATGTCCCACACCACCGGTGTTCCGGCTTCAACTTCTTTCTTGGCGGCCTTGATGGTGGTCGCGATGCCCATGGCTTCAAGACGCGCAAAGATGAAAGGCTTGAACAGCTCAATCGCCATCAACTTGGGCAAACCGCACTGGTGCAACTTGAGTGTTGGACCCACGGTAATGACGGAACGACCGGAGTAGTCCACGCGCTTGCCCAGCAAGTTTTGACGGAAACGGCCGCTCTTGCCTTTGATCATGTCGGCCAACGACTTCAGGGCGCGCTTGTTGGCGCCGGTCATGGCCTTGCCGCGACGACCGTTGTCCAGCAAGCTGTCCACGGCTTCTTGCAACATGCGCTTTTCATTGCGCGCAATGATTTCGGGTGCCTTCAGTTCCAGCAAACGGCGCAGACGGCTGTTGCGGTTGATGACGCGGCGGTACAGGTCGTTCAGGTCGGAGGTCGCAAAGCGGCCGCCATCCAGTGGCACCAAAGGACGCAGATCCGGTGGCAACACGGGCAGCACTTCCAGCACCATCCACTCGGGCTTGATGCCCGACTTCTTGAAAGCTTCCAGCACTTTGAGGCGCTTGGAGTTTTTCTTGACCTTGAGTTCGGAACCGGTCAAGTCACCGCGCAGGCGCTCGATTTCGCTTTCGATGTCGATGCTTTGCAGCAATTCCTTGATGCCTTCCGCACCCATCTTGGCGGTGAATTCGTCACCATATTCCTTGATTTTGGCGTCGTAGTCGTCTTCGGTCATGATGCCAAACTTTTTCAGCGGGGTCATGCCAGGATCGGTCACGACATAGGCTTCAAAGTAAAGCACGCGTTCGATGTCGCGCAGCGTCATGTCGAGCACCAGGCCCAAACGCGATGGCAGCGATTTGAGGAACCAAATGTGGGCGCAAGGCGCGGCCAGGTCGATGTGACCCATGCGCTCACGACGCACTTTGGTCTGTGTGACTTCAACGCCGCATTTCTCGCAGATCACACCGCGGTGCTTGAGTCGCTTGTACTTGCCGCACAAGCATTCGTAGTCTTTGATGGGGCCAAAAATTTTGGCACAAAACAGACCATCGCGCTCGGGCTTGAAAGTACGGTAATTGATGGTTTCAGGCTTTTTCACTTCGCCAAAAGACCACGAACGGATCTTCTCGGGCGATGCCAGGCCGATGCGGATCGCATCGAAGTGGTCATCGGGCGTGAACTGCTTGAACAGGTCGAGTAGTGATTTCATGTTTTGAATCCTTTGCCTGTGAATTAAGAACGCTCGAGCTCGATGTCAAGGCCCAGCGAACGGATTTCCTTGACCAGCACGTTGAACGATTCGGGCATACCCGCTTCGATAGAGTGTTCACCTTTGACAATGCTCTCGTACACCTTGGTGCGACCCTGCACGTCGTCGGACTTGACGGTGAGCATCTCTTGCAAAACGTAAGAGGCGCCGTACGCTTCCAGCGCCCACACTTCCATCTCACCGAAACGCTGTCCACCGAACTGCGCCTTACCACCCAGCGGCTGCTGTGTGACCAAGCTGTAAGGACCGGTCGAGCGGGCGTGCATCTTGTCGTCCACCAAGTGGTGCAGTTTCAAGAAGTGCATGTAGCCAATGGTGGTGGGACGGTCAAAGGCTTCGCCCGTGCGACCGTCAAACAAATTGGCTTGTGTGCGTGTGGCCGTCAGACCTTTGGCTTTGGCCAGATCTTCCGGATAGGCCAGGTGTAACATGGCGCGGATTTCTTCTTCAGCCGCACCGTCGAACACGGGCGTGGCAAAGGGGAATCCCTCTTTCAGGTTGTTTGCCATGTCGAGCACTTCGTCATCGCTCAACTGCGACAGGTCTTCCTTGCGACCCATGCTGTTGTAAAGCTGCTCGAACAGCTTGCGCAGTTCGGCAATCTTTTCCATGCGCTGGGTTTCGGCTTGCAACATGTTGCCGATGCGCTGACCAATGCCTTTGCCAGCCCAGCCCAAATGCACCTCGAGCACCTGACCCACGTTCATGCGCGATGGCACGCCCAGCGGGTTGAGCACGATGTCGGCGGGCGTACCGTCGGCCATGAAGGGCATGTCTTCGACGGGCACGATCTTGGAGACCACACCCTTGTTGCCGTGACGACCCGCCATCTTGTCACCAGGCTGCAAGCGGCGCTTGACGGCCAGGTAGACCTTGACCATTTTCAGCACGCCAGCGGGCAACTCATCGCCTTGGGTCAACTTCTTGCGCTTTTCTTCAAACGACAAGTCGAAGCTGTGACGGGTTTGCTCCAACGAGTTCTTGATCGACTCGAGTTGCATGGCCACATCGTCTTCTGCGGGACGGATGTCGAACCAATGGAACTTGTCCACCGACTCCATGTAAGCTTTGTCGAGCTTCGTGCCCTTGGCCAGCTTTTGCGGACCACCGTTGGCCACGCGACCCACCAGCAGTTTTTCGATACGGTCAAACGCGTCGGCTTCCACAATGCGCAGCTGGTCGTTCAGATCCAAGCGGAAACGCTTGAGTTCGTCGTCGATGATCTGCTGGGCACGCTTGTCGCGCACGATGCCCTCACGGGTGAAGACCTGAACGTCGATCACGGTGCCTTGTGAGCCCTGGTCCACGCGCAGCGAGGTGTCTTTCACATCCGATGCCTTCTCGCCGAAGATGGCGCGCAGCAGCTTTTCTTCAGGCGTGAGGGTGGTCTCGCCTTTGGGTGTGACCTTGCCCACCAGCACATCGCCGGGCTGCACTTCGGCACCCACGTAGATGATGCCGGAGTCGTCCAGACGGCCCAGTTGTTGCTCGGACAGGTTGGGGATGTCGCGCGAAATTTCTTCGGCACCCAACTTGGTGTCACGGGCCATGACCACGAGTTCTTCGATGTGGATCGAGGTGTAACGGTCTTCGGCCACCACACGCTCACTGATCAAGATCGAGTCTTCGAAGTTGTAGCCGTTCCAGGGCATGAAGGCGATCAACATGTTCTGACCAATGGCGATTTCGCCCAGGTCGGTCGATGCGCCGTCAGCGATGACGTCACCTTTGGCCAGCTTGTCGCCACGCTTGACGATAGGGCGCTGGTGGATGTTGGTGTTCTGGTTGGAACGCTGGTACTTGATCAGGTTGTAGATGTCCACACCCACTTCACCGGCCAAAGCTTCGGCGTCGTTCACACGGATCACGATGCGGGTCGCGTCCACGTAGTCCACGATACCGCCACGGGTGGCGGTGACCACGGTGCCGGAGTCGACCGCTGCAACGCGCTCGATACCGGTGCCGACCATGGGCTTCTCAGGACGCAGAACAGGCACGGCCTGACGCGACATGTTGGCACCCATCAACGCGCGGTTAGCGTCATCGTGCTCAAGGAACGGCACCAAAGAGGCCGCAACCGACACGATCTGTGCAGGCGACACGTCCATGTACTGGATGCGCTCGGCACCGCACAGGATGGATTCGCCTTTTTCACGGGCAGAGACCAAGTCACCGGTCAATTTGCCGTCTTTGTCCAATGTGGCGTTGGCCTGGGCAATGACGTACTTGCCTTCTTCGATGGCCGACAGGTAGTCGATGTCCATCGTGACTTTGCCTTCGACCACTCGGCGGTAGGGGGTTTCGATGAAACCGTACTCGTTGAGGCGGGCGTACAAAGCCAGAGAGTTGATCAAACCAATGTTGGGACCTTCAGGCGTCTCGATAGGGCAAACGCGACCGTAGTGGGTCACGTGCACGTCTCGCACTTCAAAGCCAGCACGCTCGCGGGTCAAACCACCTGGGCCCAAGGCCGACACGCGGCGCTTGTGGGTGATCTCGGCCAGAGGGTTGGTCTGGTCCATGAACTGCGACAACTGCGATGCACCGAAGAACTCTTTCAATGCCGCAGAGATCGGCTTGGAGTTGATCAGGTCATGCGGCATCAAAGGCTCTTGTTCGGCCTGACCCAGACGCTCTTTGACGGCTTTTTCGATACGTGCCAAGCCAGTGCGGTACTGGTTCTCGGCCAACTCGCCCACGCAACGCACGCGGCGGTTACCCAAGTGGTCGATGTCATCGACTTCGCCGTTGCCGTTGCGCAAGTCCACCAAGATCTTGACCACGGCCAAGATGTCTTCGTTGGTCAACACCATGGGGCCTGTGGACTCACCACGGCCCACGCGGGCGTTGAACTTCATGCGGCCCACACGCGACAAATCGTAAGTGTCGGGGTTGTAGAACAAGCGCTGGAACAAGGCTTGCACCGCGTCTTCTGTCGGCGGCTCACCAGGGCGCATCATGCGGTAGATGGCCACGCGTGCAGCGAACTCGTCCACGGTTTCGTCGATCCGCAAGGTTTGCGAGATGTACGCGCCTTGGTCGAGTTCGTTCGTGTAGATGCAAGGCAGATCTTGCACGCCAGAGGTGCGCAGTTTCTTCAGCAGGGCTTCGGTCAACTCTTCGTTGGCCTTGGCAATGATCTCGCCTGTATCCGCTTCGACAATGCTGCGGGCCACCACGCGGCCAATCAGGAAGTCTTCGGGCACGCTGATGTGCGTGGTGCCGGACTGCTCGAGCTCGCGGGTGTGGCGCACGGTGATGCGCTTGTCTTTGGCCACCACCACTTTGCCGGACTTGTCGGTGATGTCAAAACGGGCCACTTCGCCACGCAGACGCTCGGCCACAAATTCCATTTGTGCACCGCTGTCCATCAGACGGAAGTTGTCGTTAACAAAGAAGTTCGCCAGGATCGATTCTGGGTTCAGGCCAATGGCCTTCAGCAGGATCGAGACAGGCATCTTGCGACGGCGGTCAACGCGGAAGTACAGGATGTCTTTCGGATCAAATTCGAAATCGAGCCACGAACCGCGGTAAGGGATGATGCGTGCCGAGAACAGCAACTTGCCCGAGCTGTGGGTCTTGCCCTTGTCATGCTCGAAAAACACACCCGGTGAGCGGTGCAACTGAGACACGATCACGCGCTCGGTGCCGTTGATGATGAAGGAGCCTTTGTCGGTCATCAGGGGCACTTCGCCCATGTAGACCTCTTGCTCTTTGACTTCCTTGACGACTTTGTTTTGCGAGGTGGAGGAGTCGCGGTCGTAAATGATGAGCTGAACGCGGGCACGCACGGCTGAAGAGAAGGTCAGACCACGGGTTTGGCATTCGCGCACGTCAAATGCTGGTTTGGCCAGGTTGTACTCGACGAACTTCATCTCCACAAAACCGTTGTGGGACACGATCGGGAAGGCCGACTCGAATGCGGCTTGCAGGCCTTCGTGTGTGCGTTTGGTTGAAAGAACACCTGCTTGCAAGAAGGACGTGTAGGCGTCTTTTTGCATTTGCAGCAGGTAAGGAACTTCGAGCACGCTTTCGCGGCTGCCGAAACTTTTGCGGATTCGCTTGCGTTCGGTGTATGAATAGGCCATGAGATCTCCAGGCTTGATCTTTCAGAACTGTGTGCCGAGCGAGCTGTTGCACTCTCTCAACGGTCTTGGCGGCTGGCCTCTACCAGCGTTGGCGGACGATTGCGCATTGCACGCAACCCGTACCAAGGGTTTTCTGCAGTCGGGTCAGAAAACACTGGAAAGAAGACTGGGGTCAATCTACTTTCCGGTGTTTCGCTAAAACACTGGAAAGGAGACTGTTTGGAGTCTTCTTTTCGGTGTCCTCTTCAAGCACCAAAGGCTGGAGGCCCTTTCGGACACTCCAGCCTTGGAACGAGACCGAATTACTTGAGCTCGGCCTTGGCGCCAGCTTCTTCCAGTTTCTTCTTCGCAGCTTCAGCGTCAGCCTTTGGCAGGCCTTCTTTGACTGCCTTAGGAGCGCCGTCCACCAGATCTTTGGCTTCTTTCAAGCCCAGACCGGTGATTTCACGAACTGCTTTAATCACGGACACTTTGTTGGCGCCGGTTTCGAGCAACATGACGTTGAACTCAGTCTTCTCTTCAGCAGCAGCAGCGGCACCGCCACCAGCAGCAGCAGGCGCAGCCATAGCGGCAGCGCTCACACCAAACTTCTCTTCGATGGCTTTCACCAGGTCGTTGAGTTCCATGACCGTCATGCTGTCCAGCGCGGTCAAAAATGCGTCTTTATCGAATGCCATTTTTATTTCCTAACAATTGGTTAAAACACGAACGCTGGCCTTAAGCGGCAACAGCTTCGCCTTCGCCTTTTTTGGCCGCCAAAGCACCCAACACCACTGCGGTGCGGGACATTGGCGACATCAGCAAGCCACACAACTGAGCCAACAAAACTTCTTTCGAAGGGATGCTTGCCAATTGCTTCACGCCGTTGACGTCCAGGGCCTTGCCTGCAAATGCACCTGCGCGAATCACCAACTTGTCGTTGGTTTTCGCGAACTCGGCCACCACTTTCGCGGCAGCGACTGCATCTTCAGAGAAGCCATAGATCAGCGGGCCGGTCATCTGGTCGGCGACAATTTCAAACTGCGTACCTGTCACAGCACGGCGAGCCAAGGTGTTTTTCAACACGCTCAGCGAAACGCCTTGGCTGCGAGCTTTGACGCGCAGGTTGGTCATGTCAGCGACCGTGATGCCACGGTATTCCGCCATCACAAGCGTTTGAGCTTTAGCGGCGAGGTCGGTCACTTCGGAAATGACCGCTTCTTTCTCACTGCGATTCAGACTCAAGGTCTACTCCTTTATATGTGTTGTCCGGGTTGCCCCTTGAACACGCCTATTTGCAGCGACCAACTGTTTTGGATCTTCATCCATCTGCAGCGGGATCGCCATCTGCGTTGGCCCAAAACTTCAGATATAACTGAGGTTTTGTTGATTAAGCACACGCTGTGTGCACCAACGGTCTTGGATGGCCCACCGAACTTATGAAAGTTCAACGACCCACCACATTGAGGCGCTCTGATGAGCCCCTCAAATCTTTGCCATCACGCCGAGATGGATTGTGTGTCGACGCGAACGCCCACACCCATTGTCGAGGAGACGGCAATTTTGCGCAGGTAAATGCCTTTGCTGGTTGCAGGCTTGGCTTTGACCAAGGCCTCAACCAAAGCGGCCAAGTTACCTTGCAACTTGTCGGTGTCAAATGAACGACGTCCGATGGTGCCGTGCACAATACCGGCTTTGTCGACACGGAATTGAACCTGACCGGCTTTGGCATTGCGCACAGCAGTGGCAACGTCTGGCGTCACTGTACCGACTTTAGGGTTAGGCATCAGACCGCGTGGGCCCAAGATTTGACCCAATGTACCCACAACGCGCATGGCGTCAGGGGCAGCGATCACCACGTCGAAAGGCATATCGCCAGCTTTCACGCGGGCTGCCAAGTCGTCCATGCCGACCACGTCTGCACCAGCGGCGCGGGCTTCGTCAGCCTTGGCGCCTTGAGCGAACACAGCCACACGGGCGGTCTTGCCGGTGCCGTTGGGCAACACAACAGCGCCACGAACCACTTGGTCCGACTTTTTTGCATCGATGCCGAGTTGAACGGCCACGTCGATCGATTCGTCGAACTTGGCGGTCGCATGCTCTTTGACCATGGTCAAAGCGTCAGACAATGCATACAGCTTCAGGCTGTCGACTTTGCCTACGAGGGCTTTTTGTTTTTTGGTGAGCTTGGACATTTACACGCCCTCCACATTCACGCCCATGGAACGGGCAGTACCAGCGATGGTGCGAACGGCGGCGTCCAGATCGGCAGCAGTCAGGTCTTTCATCTTGGTTTTGGCGATTTCTTCCAGCTGAGCGCGGGTGATCTTGCCAACCTTTTCGAGACCTGGCTTGGTCGAAGCCTTGTCGATCTTGATGGACTTCTTGATCAGGGTCGCTGCAGGCGGCGTCTTGATGATGAAGGTGAAGGACTTGTCTGCAAACGCTGTGATGACCACAGGCAATGGCAGACCTGGCTCAACGCCTTGGGTCTGGGCGTTGAACGCCTTGCAGAATTCCATGATGTTCAAACCACGCTGGCCCAGTGCAGGACCAATGGGTGGTGATGGATTGGCTTTACCAGCTGGCACTTGCAGCTTGATGAAGCCGACGATTTTTTTCGCCATGCTTTTCTCCTTGCGGGTTTTAACGCTTTGGACCGACAGGTCCTCGGCTCCCCGGGGTTAACGACTCAAGATCAAAAACCGGTGCCGAGTCGGGAAGCACCGGTTCGAAAAAGATTCAAATGTCAGGTCTTTTCGACTTGACTGAATTCGAGCTCAACCGGTGTGGCGCGACCAAAAATCGTCACCGACACGCGCATCTTGTTGCGCTCATAGTTAACTTCTTCCACCGTGCCATTGAAATCCGTGAACGGGCCTTCCTTGACACGGATGTATTCTCCAACTTCAAACTCCACCTTGTGACGGGGCTTGTCGGTACCTTCTTGCATCTGGTTGACGATTTTGGCCACATCGGCTTCGGAAATCGGTGCTGGCCGGTTTTTCGCACCACCCACAAAGCCAGTGACTTTGTTGGTGTGCTTGACCAAGTGCCATGTTTCGTCGTCCATGACCATTTCAACCAGTACATAGCCTGGGAAAAATTTACGTTCTGTGGTCCGCTTTTGTCCGTTCTTGATTTCCACTACTTCTTCCGTGGGGACCAGAATACGACCAAACTTGGATTCCATGCCCGAGCGCGTGATGCGCTCGACGATGTTGCGCTCGACCGCTTTTTCCATGCCGGAATAAGCATGAACCACGTACCATTTCAGGTCCGGGTTGGTCGATGAGCCCGCCATCTCCGCGTTGACAACGACATCGTTCATTATTTTTTCCACCCGAGAATCAGATCGTAAAAAACCCATTCCAGAGTTTTGTCGGTGAGCCACAAAAACAGCGCCATCACCACCACAAATGCGAAGACATACAACGTGATTTGCAAGGCTTCTTTGCGCTCAGGCCACACCACTTTTTTGGTTTCCCGAACGGCGTCGCGCCCAAAAGCCACCAGCTGTCGGCCCGTCTCGGCCGTGAAGAACACCACAACCGCCGCCACAAGGCCGACCAACAAGCCGCCCCACTGCACCCACACACCCTGTGCAGACAACATGTAATAAGCCACCAAGCCTGCAATCACCAGCGCAGCCGCCAGGGCCAAACGCATTTTTTCGCCAGCGGTACTGACTGTTTGAACTTCGGATGTTGCCATACGGCTGAAAACCTTTGTTGAGCCCTTTTCAGGAGGACTCCTATCAGACAAGTAAGCCCGCTAGAGTCTAGCGGGCTTGAAAATCCACCTTTTCAGGTGGCAGGGGCAGTAGGAATCGAACCTACAACCTTCGGTTTTGGAGACCGACGCTCTGCCAATTGAGCTATACCCCTACATCAACGAATTAAGCGATGATCTTGGCAACGACACCAGCGCCAACCGTGCGGCCACCTTCACGGATAGCGAAACGCAGACCTTCTTCCATCGCAATGGGGTTGATCAGCTTCACAGTGATCGACA
>JAIXOZ010000160.1 GCA_027486495.1 Comamonadaceae bacterium
ACGGTCGAAAAAATCCGGCCTGTACCCAAAGTGGCGGCATGAACGATACAGACCTGTGGACCTTGGGCGTCATCGTCGGCCTGGCCATGGTCACGGTGGTGGCCCGCAGTTTCTTTTTCATCTCCAGCCAATCTTGGCAGTTGCCTGACTGGGCGCAGCGCGGTCTGCAGTACGCGCCCATTGCCGCCCTGTCGGCGGTGGTCATTCCCGAAATCATCACGGTGCAGGGCGAGTTGGTCAGCACTTGGCAAGATGCCCGCCTGTACGCGGCTGCAGCGGGTGTAGCCGCTTACTTTTGGCGGCGCGGTGTGCTGACCACGATCCTGGTGGGTATGGCGGTGTATTTGCCTTTGCGTCTGGGGTTGGGCTGGTAATTCACGAGGACCTGGTTTGGCGTTTGTACCTGGGTGTGCGTCAGCCGCAGTCAGTCCAGGCTTTTAAAATCAATGCGAATTGATCCATCTACTTTTCTTCACACCATGAACGTCATCCGTTTTTCTGATCTGTGTGTCAGCGGCCAAGCCGCTGGCCAACGCGTGTTCATCCGCGCTGACCTGAATGTGCCGCAAGCCGACGACGGCAGCATCACCGAAGACACGCGCATCCGCGCCAGTGTGCCCTGTATCCAGATGGCGCTGGCAGCCGGTGCCGCCGTCATGGTGACCTCGCACCTGGGCCGCCCGACCGAGGGAGAGTTCAAGCCTGAAGACTCGCTGGCCCCGGTGGCCAAACGACTGGGCGAACTGCTCGGCCACCCTTATGAAAATGGGGTGCCTTTGGTCGCCAATTGGGTCGAGGGTGTCACCGTTGCTCCCGGACAGGTGGTGTTGCTCGAAAACTGCCGCGTCAACAAAGGCGAAAAGAAGAACAACGAGGAATTGGCCCGCAAGATGGCCCAGCTGTGCGACATCTATGTGAACGATGCCTTTGGCACGGCCCACCGCGCCGAAGGCACAACGTATGGCATTGCCCAGTTCGCGCCCATCGCCTGCGCGGGCCCCTTGCTGGCGGCCGAGATCGACGCGATCAGCAAGGCCTTGGCAAACCCGAAGCGTCCGCTGGCGGCCATTGTGGCGGGCTCCAAGGTGTCCACCAAGCTGACCATCTTGAAGAGCCTGTCACAAAACGTGGACCAGTTGATCGTGGGCGGTGGTATTGCCAACACCTTCATGCTGGCGGCGGGTCTGAAGATCGGCAAGAGTCTGGCCGAAGCCGACTTGGTAACTGAGGCCCAAGCCGTCATCGACGCCATGAAGGCGCGAGGGGCCGAAGTGCCGATTCCGACCGATGTGGTGGTGGCCAAAACTTTTGCGGCCGACGCCGTGGCCACCGTGAAAAAAGCCACCGAAGTGGCCGACGACGACATGATTTTGGACATCGGCCCCGAGACGGCGGCCAAGCTGGCCGCCCAGCTCAGGCAAGCGGGCACCATTGTCTGGAACGGCCCTGTGGGTGTGTTCGAGTTTGCGGCCTTTGAAAACGGCACCAAGGTCATTGCGCAGGCCATTGCCGACTCCAGCGCCTTCAGCATTGCGGGTGGTGGCGACACGCTGGCCGCGATTGCCAAATACGGCATCGAAGACCAGGTGGGCTACATCTCCACGGGCGGTGGTGCGTTCCTCGAAATTTTGGAAGGCAAGACCTTGCCTGCTTTTGAGATCTTGATGAAGCGCGCAGGGGCATGAAAACGCCTGGCAAGAGATGCATCCCGGCTCGGAGGCCAGGATGACAGGAAGAAGCAGGATGACAGTGCCGAGGCTCAAATGGCCAAAGAGCTCATCACCCCGGGCGAAGACCTGGGGTCCATGCCTTCAAGTGCCGTGAATGCCCGGTCCAGTTGGACAAAAGCAAGTCACAAAAAAACCCCGCATTGCGGGGTTTTTTGTTGGTGGAGTCAAAGAAACCGATCAGGCCTGAGCTGCAGGCGGCAAGTTGCCGCGCACCGGGCTGGTCATGGTGCCCTGAAAGTCGGTCCAGCATTCGCGGCCAAAGTCATACAGCTTGCAGTTCTTGGCGGTCTCGAAATACCACTTCCAGGAGAAGGGCTGAACGATGATGCGGCCCGGCAGCATTTCTTCGAGCTTGGCCTGGGCTTGCTTCAAACGGTAAAGCGGGATGCTCATGTCCACATGGTGAGCGGTGTGCTCCATGATGTGGTGCATCATGCCGCCGATGTGGAAGGGGAAGGTCAAGTGAACCGTGGTGGACACAAAGGGCGCGGCCTTGGTCCAGGCGGCTTTGTTGTCGTGCCAGGACACCTTGACGTGCGTGTGGTGCACATAGACCACAAAACCGATCATGGTATTCCAGAAAAAGAAGGGGATCGCCACACCCATGAGCAAGGACAACCAGACCGATTGGTCGGTGGCCACGGCCGCAGCGGCCACAACGGCGATCCACAGCACGCCAAACGCGCTGACCAGCAGGCTGTCCTTGAAGAAGATCGGACGGCGTGTGGGCATGTGGGTTTTGTTGGGGAAGAATTCACGCTTCCACCAAATTTCGATCATGTAGTACAGGCCAGGTGCCCAACCGCTTCGGTAGGCGCGTTGCAGCAGGCGTTGCAATGGGCCCAGGGTTTCAAACTCTTGTGCAGACAAAGGCGTCCAGACAAAGTCCACGCCTTTGAGGTTGGTGTAGCCGTGGTGTACCACGTTGTGGCCCGTGTCCCACAAGCTGTAAGGGGTGAGTGAGGGCAAAAACGCGATGCGGCCCAGCACTTTGTTCAGCTCGCGGTGGGGGGTGAGGCTTTGGTGGCAAGCGTCGTGGCCAATCACGAACAAGCGGCCGATCACAAAACCCGCCACCGTTCCGCACAGCAGCTTGGCCCAGACGGCTTCGAGCATCACGGTGGCCGTGATCAGTGCGAAAAACAAGACGTAGTCAAAAGCCAGCAGCACAAACGCGCGCGCTGTGCTGCGCTCGGACAAAGGAATCAACCACTCGCGCAAGGTCTTGCGGTGCGGCAGGGCCTGGTCTAATGGGATGGGCTGATCAACGTTGGGGGTTTGTAGGGCAGTCATAACGCTTTGTTGTAAATCGCTCAGCTTGGAGTTTAGTCGGGTTGGCGTTTCGCTGGGCTGACAAGGATCAATTCAAGGGGAATGTTAAGGGGAACAAGCATCATCAGACGTGATCTGGCGGCAACTTGCCGCCAAAATTCTGAAATTGATCTGCTGTTTGGGCGGCCAGCAATACTGGTTTTTCCAAGGTTGACGATCGAAAGAACCGGGGGTGTAACCCGTTTCGTGTGAGAATTGAAATCAAATTACATTGGAGTCTCCCTGATGCCTCGTCGCGCCACCAAGATTGTTGCCACCCTAGGCCCTGCTTCCAGCGATTCGGCTTTGCTCGAAGCCATGATCCGTGCCGGGGTCAACGTGGTTCGCCTGAACTTCAGCCACGGCAAAGCGCAAGACCATGTGGACCGCGCCCGTCTGGTGCGCGAAGCCGCGCAACGCGCTGGCCGCGAAGTGGCCATCATGGCCGACTTGCAAGGCCCCAAAATCCGTGTGGGCAAGTTTGCCGAAGGCAAAGTGATGCTGGAGCCTGGTGCTCCCTTTGTGTTGGACGCCTCGCGCACCGAGCCGGGAGACCTCGACGGCGTTGGCCTCGATTACAAAGAGTTGCCGCGTGACGTGAAAGCGGGCGATGTGCTCTTGCTCAACGATGGCCTGATTGTGCTCACCGTGAACGCCGTCAAAGGCGAGCAGGTGCACACCACCGTGAAACTGGGTGGCGAGTTGTCCAACAACAAGGGCATCAACAAACAAGGCGGCGGCTTGACGGCAGCGGCCCTGACCGCCAAAGACATGGACGACATCCGCACGGCCATGAGTTTCAATGCCGACTATGTGGCTGTGAGCTTCCCGAAAAACGCCACCGACATGGAAATGGCCCGCCAACTGTGCAACGTGGCTTGTACCAATGGCCACAGACCCGGCCTGATTGCCAAGATCGAACGGGCGGAGGCGATTCCCGAGTTGGACCGCATTCTCCAAGTATCTGACGGCATCATGGTCGCTCGCGGGGATTTGGCGGTCGAGGTGGGCAATGCCGCCGTGCCGGGCCTGCAAAAACACATGATCAAACGGGCCCGCGAACTCGACAAGCTGGTCATCACCGCCACTCAGATGATGGAGAGCATGATCGTCAACCCGGTGCCCACCCGCGCCGAAGTGTCCGACGTGGCCAATGCGGTGCTGGACGGCACCGACGCGGTGATGCTCAGCGCCGAAACTGCGGCAGGCAAGTACCCGCTGGAGACTGTGGAGATGATGGCGGCGGTGTGCTTGGAAGCCGAAAAAACCGACCATGACCCGCTGGACGACGACTTTGTGGGGGCGCATTTCAACCGCATCGACCACGCCATCGCCATGGGGGCACTGTTCACAGCGCACCACCTCAAGGCCAAGGCGATTGTGGCCTTGACCGATTCGGGCTCGACCGCTTTGTGGATGAGCCGCCACAGCGTGCGCATGCCCATTTATGCCTTGACGCCCAAGGTCGCAACCCAGCGCAAGATGGCCTTGATGCGCAACGTCAGCCCCTTGTTGATGGACACCAGCGCAGACCGCGACACCGCCTTGGCCGATGCCGAAGCTCACTTGAAAAAGCGCGGCATTGTGCAGTCGGGCGATGTGTACGCCATCACCGTAGGCGAACCCATGGGGACACCTGGCGGCACCAACACCCTCAAAATTTGCCGGGCCACCTGAGT
>JAIXOZ010000025.1 GCA_027486495.1 Comamonadaceae bacterium
ACGCCGTAAGCGATGGCAAACACCGGCACCAGAAATGTGACCGTGAGCGCCCGTGCAGGCCCGGAGTTTTCGATCAGCTTGAAGTACAAGATGTAGGCCACCCCGGTGCAGAGCACCCCTACCACCAGCAATGACCACCAGACCGAGGCGCTGGGCAGGTGTTCAGGGCGATACCAAAGGGCGGGCAGGGCCAGAACCAAAGTCGCCCCGATTTGGCTGCCGGTGGCGGTGACCAGCGGGGGCAGGCTGGGGATGTGTTTTTTGGTGAAACTCGCGGCCAAGGCATAACAAGTGGTCGCAGCCAGGCAGGCGGCCACGGCCCACGCTGGGGCAATGCCCGAGTCGTTGGGCTTGAAACTGGCTTGTCCACCCGCCAACAGCACCACGCCACCAAAACCGATGGCCAGGCCCACCGTGCGCGAGAGGGTCGGTTTGTCGCCGAGCCAAAGCCAGGCGACGACCGCGCCAAACAAGGGCACCGTGGCGTTCAGGATGGAGGAGAAACCGGTGGAGATGTGCAGCACGGCAAAGGAATACAGGGCAAAGGGGACGCCGCTGTTGAGCGCCCCGACAAACAGCACCGGTTTCCAGTGCCTGCGCAACACCCCCCAATGACCTTTGGCCAGCATGATCGGCAGCAAAAAAGCCGCCGCAATGGCCACCCGGATGGCGGCCGTGGGCAGGGGCCCCAATTCAACGGCCGCTATGCGCATGAACAAAAAGGACGAGCCCCAGATGGCAGCCAGAACCAAAAAATCGGCCAGCCAGCCTTTGGCGTGAGAAGAGGTCATTCAGGAAAGAGGGGAACAGTCGATGTCAGGGCGAGCGGGTGGCCTTCCAGTTTGAGCAGCGCCTGTTTGCGCCACAGTCCGCCTGCATAACCCGTGAGTTGGCCACCGGCACCCAGGACGCGGTGGCAAGGCACGATGATACTCACCGGGTTGCGTCCCACCGCCGCGCCGACGGCACGAACGGCCTGAGGATTGTTCAATTGACGGGCCACGTCACCATAGCTTTGACGCGCACCCGACGGTATGGTGCTCAAAACGCGCCAGACCGATTGTTGAAAGGGCGTGCCTGCCGACAGGTCCAAAGGCAGATCAAACGATGTCAATTCGCCAGCAAAGTAGGCCAGCAGTTGTTGGGAGGCGCTTTGCAGCAGCGTGTGCGCGCTTTCGGTCGTCCAGCTTTGCATTCGGGCCTCAGACGGGCCATGGCGCTGGCCTTCAAACCAAACGCCGCACAGGCCTTGCGGCGATGCGGCCAGGATCATGGGACCCAAGGGGCCGTTCAGTTGTTGCGTGGAGATGGTTTTCATGGCGGGGTGTGGGGTGAGGATGACAGGCTCTGCCAAGCCGCCATCAGGGCGTAGCTGCGAAAAGGTCGCCATGGCTGCCCGAGTTGTTCCAATGCCTGCGTGGGACGGGGGTGTTGGCGCACGCCCAAAGCGGTTTGCAAGGCCACATCCTGCACCGGCCAGGCATCCAGCCAGCGCAGGGCGCGCATGGCGATGTAGTGCGCTGTCCAGGGACCGATGCCGGGCAAGGCCATCAGCGCATGGATAGTGGTCTCCAGTGGTGCTTGAGGATGCAGCTGGAGCGCACCCGCTTCGACGGCCTGAGCCAGTGCTTGAATGGCTTTTTGCCGTTGGCGCACCACGCCCAGGCGGCCCATGAGCGCGGCGTTTTCATCCAGCGCCAGGCACGCCGGGCTGGGAAAGGTTCGGTTCAGTTCAGGCCAGGGCGTGTCGCAAGGCGTGCCCAGCGCATGGACCAAGCGCTGCCCCAGCGTGCGTGCGGCCTTGACGGTGATTTGCTGACCCAGGATAGCGCGCACGGCCAGCTCGAAACCATCCAGGGCCCCCGGCAAACGCTGGCCCATGGCGTGTGGAAATGCGGGCTCAAGCACCTGCGCGATGGCGGCCGGCTGGGCATCAAGGTCCAGCCAGTCCCGCACCTGCGCGACCAGGGTGGGCAGCACGGGCAGCAAGTTGGGGCTGATGCGAAGATGGACCCAGGGGTGCACGCTGTCCCAGCGAACCGCCAGCCAGCCGCTGATCACGCTGGCACCATGGGGCCAGCGCACGGTGCGGCGCAACTCGGCTTGCGGGCCTTCGCCGCGCCAACTCTCCATGCCCTCCAGCGAACGGTCTTTGAAAAACTGCCACAGCCCCGAGATCTGGCACGGTGGCCGGTAGTGCAGCACCAGCCCTAATGGCGTGTCGCCTTCCAATGCGACCTGCCGTTGCGTGCGGGCCGGGCGAAGTTGTCCCGGGCTGAGTCGGTAATGGTTTGAAAACGCCGCATACATGCTTCGGGCCGAGCCGAATCCGCTGACTTGGGCCACCTGGGCCACAGACATCGGACTGTCGTTCAGCCACTGCTTGGCCCGAAGCAGACGTTGGGTTTGCAGGTATTGCAGTGGCGACACCTGCCAATGCAGGGCGAACATGCGGCGCAGATGTCTGTCGCTCACGCCCAGTTGTGTCGCCAAAGCGCTCAGGGTGGGTGGTTTGCGGCCATGGTCGATGGCCATGTGCAGCTGCTGGGCCGCGAATTCGGCCACAAGGGTCTGAGCATCGCTGTTGGACCAAAAGCGCCGCGCCGGAGCCAGCTCCGGGCGGCAGCGCAAACAGGGTCTGAAGCCATGGGACTCGGCCAGTGCTGCTGTTTCAAAAAACAGGCAATTTTTGGCGAGCGGGAGTTTCACCCGGCAGACCGGGCGGCAATAAATGCCTGTGGATGTGACGCCGGTGAAAAAAATACCATCCCAGGCGGCATCTCTGTCGGACAGGGCCTGGTAGCAGCGATCCCTGTCCAGGTCGGCGGCCGATACAGGCCGGACTGGCGTCGGGGTGAGATCGAGGCGGTTCATAACGGCTCATGTTAGCCAAAAAAGAGGTGCGCAGGTCGCTTGGGATGTGATGTTTTCGGACCTGTGGTTTCGGGCGGGTTTCGACCAGGCGCCGCCTACAATCGCAGGCAAAGCAAACCGCTTAGCCCTTGGGCTATTTCAACCCACAGACGAGTCCCAGAACCATGCAAGTGACCTCTTCGATTTTCAAAGCCTATGACATCCGCGGCGTGGTGCCGTCCACCTTGAACGAACAATTGGCTGAAGGCCTGGGCAAAGCCTTTGGCACCCGGGCGCTGGCCGAGGGGCAGACCACGGTGGCGGTGGGCCGTGACGGCCGCCTGAGCGGGCCGGGTCTTTCGGCTGCCTTGATTCGCGGTCTGGTGGCTGCAGGCATTCAGGTGATTGACATCGGCATGGCGACCACGCCCATGCTCTACTTTGCGGCGAACACGGCTTGCCAAAGCGGCATTCAGGTCACCGGCAGCCACAACCCCAAGGACTACAACGGATTCAAGATGGTGCTGGCGGGCCGGGCCATTTATGGCGATGAAATCCAGGCCCTGCGCCACATGATGGAAAGCGAAACCTGGCAGCTGATGAGTGGTGGCAGTGTGACGCATTTGGACGTGCTGTCCGACTACACGCAGCGCATCGTGGGCGACATCCAATTGGCCCGCCCCATGAAAATCGTTGTGGATTCGGGCAATGGCATTGCCGGTGCTTCGGCTCCGGGTATTTTCCGCGCCCTGGGCTGCGATGTGATCGAGCTGTTCAGCGAGGTCGATGGTGAGTTTCCCAACCACCATCCCGACCCCAGCAAGCCTGAAAACCTGCAAGACCTGATCAAGGCCCTGAAGACCACCGGGGCCGAGTTGGGTTTGGCTTTTGATGGTGACGGTGACCGATTGGGCATCGTCACAAAAGACGGCAACAACATCTATCCCGACCGCCAGATGCAACTATTTGCCCAGGACGTGCTCAGCCGCGTGCCGGGCGGCACCATCTTGTTTGACGTGAAATGCTCGCAGCGCTTGGCCCCGGCCATCGAGGCAGCAGGCGGCAAGCCCTTGATGTATAAAACGGGTCATTCCCTGATCAAGGCCCAAATGCGGGCCATCGAAGCCGCAGGTGGCCAGGCTCCTTTGGGGGGCGAGATGAGTGGCCACATCTTTTTCAAGGAGCGCTGGTACGGCTTTGACGATGGCACTTACGCCGGTTGCCGCTTGCTGGAGATCGTCAGCCAATCCCCCGATGCCAACGCGGTCCTGAACGCCTTGCCGACCAGTTTCAGCACGCCCGAGCTGAACGTGGCCTGCGCCGAAGGTGAGCAACACAGCGTGACCAAAATCTTGCAGGCCAAAGCTGCGAGCGCTTTCAGCGCCCCCGCCAAAGTGTCTGACATCGACGGCCTGCGCGTGGACTGGCCCGATGGCTTTGGCCTGATTCGTGCATCGAACACCACGCCGGTGCTGGTGCTGCGCTTTGAGGGCCAGACCGAAGCGGCGCTCCACCGCATCGAGGCCGAAATGCTGGCGCTGCTGCGTTCGGTTAAACCCGATGCGGTGCTGGGTGACGCCGTCCATTGATTTGGGCAACGCAAAAGTCCCTGAATCCCCCCGTTAGGGCGCTGCGTCGGGTAAAGCTGGGGCAAGCATGGTCAACAATTTCTGGATGTGTGCTGCACAGCGCTCAGTAATAGCTCGCTCGCTGGAGCTGTTGACGCTGGCTGAAGCCCAAACTTCGGCCACAGTGGCGGCCAGTTGCTCTGCGCTCAGTGCCAGCACGCTCAGGCCTTGGGCATCCAGGTCGGCGTAGCTTTCGCTGAAGTTGGCAACGTGGGGGCCGTGCAACACGGTGTTACCCAAGGCTGTGGCTTCGTAAGGGTTGTGCCCACCCACGGGCGCCCAAGAGCCGCCCACCATGGCCACTTGGCTCAGGCGGTACCAAAGGCCTAATTCGCCTATGGTGTCTGCCACATAGCAGTGCGCAGCGCATGGCATGAGCGCGCCTTGGCTGCGCAAGGGTGTGTCTGGGCCGCAAATTGCCGCCACCGTGGCACCGCGGCCCGCATCGCGTGGAGCCAGTATCAGCAGGGCGTCGGGGTGTTTGTGCCGCAGCAGCTGGTGTGCTGCCAGTGCCAGTTCTTCTTCGCCCGGGTGGCTGGACGCCAGCACCCACACTCGGCGCCCGCCCAGTGCCGTGCACCAGGCGTCCACGTCCGCTGTATTGGCGGCCAGCGCCGGCACCATGGCTTTGATGGTGCCAGTGATGTCCATGCGCTGTGGCAGTGCGCCCAGCGCTTGCAGGTGCTGAGCCGTCTCGGCATTTTGTGCCCATATGGCATCAAAGCCCGCCAGCAAGGGTTCATACAAGGCGCGCGCCCAGCGACGTTTGGCCGCAGCCGCCTTACTCAGGCGGGCGTTCACCAGCACATGCGGCGTGCCGCGCTGCGCCGTGGCGTCTATCAGCGCTGGCCACAAATCCATTTCGCACCAAAGTGCCAAGTCGGGCTGCCAGTGCTTCACAAAGCGTGCCACATTGCTCGGTGTGTCCACCGGCGCAAACCAGTGGGTGAACTGCGGCCCCAGCTGTTGCTTGGCCAGGGCCTGGCCCGATGTGCGGGCAGTGGTGGTGATCAAAAAATGCAGGTCGGGGCGCTGCTCCTGCAGGCGCTTGAGCAAACCTGCCAGCGCCAGCGCTTCGCCCACACCCACCGCGTGGCCCCACACCAGTGGGCCCTCGGGGCGGGGCGGCGGGTTGCGCATCCAGCGCTGGTCCAGGCTGGCCAATGTTTCCTTGCCACGCCCCAGCCGCTGCTGCAACCACCAGCGCCAAAGCGGTGTCAGGACCTCAAACAGCCGGCCATAAAGGCGCAATGCGCGGGGTCGTGGGTTCATGGTGCGTTGCGCTCCTGCAGCCAAGGCATAAAGGCTGCCATGTGTTTTGCGGCCGAACCTGCGTGAGCCGCGTTGAAATGTTCTGTTTTTTGCACCAGAGCCGCGTAGGCGGCCGGGTCGCCCAGCACAGCGCTTAGTTGGTCCGCCAGGTCGCTGCCGTTCTGGGCGTGGTGCAGCACGCCAGCTTGCAGCGCCTCGATGGCGGGGTATTCAATGCCCCGAACACTCGGGCCGGTCCACACCGGCTTGTTGATGGCCAGCGGCTCAATGATGTTGTGCACCGCCCTGTCGCCAAAAGAAGAACCCACCACCACCACCTTCGCCAGGGCCAGGTAGAAGTACATTTCGCCAATCGAATCACCCAGCAGCACATCGGTGGCTGGCCAGTTGGGTAGGGTGTGCCAACGCAGCTGCACATCCAGCGCCTGGCTGCGTCGCACTGTGCGCAATCCCGCTTCTTGCAGCAGCTGCGCCACCGCGTCAAAGCGCTGTGGGTTGCGCGGCACATACACAAACAGTGGGGCGGGGTGTCCCGCCTGGTCTAAGGCCTTCTGCATGCGCCGCATGGTACCAATTAGCAATTCGTCCTCGCCGACAATGGCGCTGGCAAAACACACCACCGGGCGTGCCTGTAGCTGGCCGGCTTGAACCGTTTGGGCAGCTGAGGCGAGCTGCGCCTGCGACACCGGCAAGTCAAAACGCGTCTCGCCCACCACCGCCACCTGAGCACAGCCCACCTGTGCAAAGCGCTGGGCTTGCAGATCGGACTTGCACATCACCAATTCGTAGGCCTTGAACAACCGCGCCCTGAACCCGCCCCAGCGCTGGTCGCGCTCAAAGCTGGCTTTGGGGTACTGCGCGTTCGCCATCGCCAGCGGCACCCCGGCGCGGCGCAACGTGGCCAGCAGCACAGGCCAGGTGTCAATTTCGGTCATCACCGCGCAGCGTGGCTGCACTCGGGCCAGAAAACGGCGCACCACCCAACTCAGCTCCATCGGCGCATAGGCCAGCTGCAGCTGACCGCTGTGCATGGCGTCGGCAAACAGTTTGTGCGCGGTGTGCCGCCCTGCAGGCGTGAGGGTGGTCACAAACACCGGCAGCCCTTGGCCCAGCAGTGCATGCACCCAAGGCGCGGCACCCCGCATCTCCCCCATTGACGCCGAATGCACCCACACCGGTCGCTGCAGCGTGCACTGCGCGCCGCCAAAGCGTTCGCCCCAGAACTGGCGGTACAAAGGCTCCTTGGCCCCGCGCCGCCACAGCATCAGCAGCACCATGGGCAGCAACATGTGCCACAGCAGCTCATAAGCCCGAATGGCCCAGCCCAAACCCCAAGAAGGGAAGGGAGGTGCGTTTGATCGATGGGGTGAAGTCATGGTTGCGGTGGAATGGCTCAACCCTTCAGTATAGTTACGCCCATGCCCGCCCAACTTACCCCCTGGACAGCCGTCATCCCTTTGCGTGGGGGATCGAAAGGCCTGCCCGGCAAAAACACCCGCCTGCTTGCCGGCAAACCCCTTTACCGGCATGCGGTAGACCTGGCCCTGGCAGCAGGAGCCAGTCGGGTGCTCATCAGCACCGACATCCGCGAGGTGCTGACTGCTGAGCTGCCCCACACGGTGCAGGCCCTGCAACGCCCGTCCGAACTTTGCGGTGACACCGTGCCCATGGCACCGGTGCTGGTGCATGCCTTGCAAACCGCCCAGGTGCAAGGCCCGGTGGTGTTGCTGCAGGCTACATCGCCGCTGCGCCAGGTGGCCGACGTGCAGGTGGCCCTGCAGCGCCTGGCCACGTGTGCGTTTGACTTGGTCATGTCCGTCACAGATGCCGAGCGCAGTGTGCTCAAGTGGGGCCAGGTGCAGCCCGATGGCCGCTTTGTGCCGCTGTCCAGCCCCGAGCACTGCTTTGCCAACCGCCAAAGCCTGCCCCCCGTTTACAAACCCAACGGCGCGGTTTATGCCATGAACGCGTCATGGTTTATTGAGCAGAACAGTTTTGTCACCGAACGCATCGGCACCGTGGTCATGCCGCCCGAACGCAGCCACGACATCGATAATCTGTCTGATTTTGAACTGTGTGAATCTTTGTTGAAGCTATGAATGTGTCCCAAACATCCCACGCCCAATGGCAATGCGTACTCATTTGTTGGGGAGACAAATATGGGGTGGACATCATTAACCGACTGGTGGCCAGTGTGGACGAGCACAGTACGTGCCGCCCCAGGTTTGTGCTGATCACCGATCGCGATCGCCCTGGGTTGCCTGCGCATGTGCAGTGCGTGCCATTTCCCCAGCATTGGCTCGAGCCCGCGCTCAAACGGTCTGGTTGCCAGGCCAAGCTGGTGATGTTTGAAGAAGGCATTCTGCAGACCGATTTGCCAGCCATCTATATTGATCTGGACACCATCGTGATGGGAGACATGAGCCGCTTGTTGGCGTTGCAGCACACACCCCAGAGCGTGGCCATCTTGCCCAGTGCCGTTCTCCCATTTGGCGCTTTTGCACGCTGGCTGAATGCACAAACAGGGCAGCGCAAGTACGCGAGGGGTAATTCGTCGGTGGTGGTATTTCATCCGGCGCACTGCCACTACATCGCCCGCCGTTTCAGGGTGTTGTACGAGCAGTTCCCCGAGTTTGGCTTTCGCCCCATGATCGCCGATGAGCGCTTCATCAGCTGGGTGGCCCAAGCGAATATGCAGGCCATCTCCAAAGCGCATGTCGCGAAGTTTCCTGGCGAGTACATGTTTTACTGGTCGTGGTGGCTGTACGTCAAAGCGCGCCTGCCTTGGGTCAGGGCCCGGCGCCGCGCCCAGCTCGCGGTCACCCTCAATGGTCTGATGATCAAGCCCGAGCGTCTGCTGGCCTTGTCTGAAGGCGACGTTATTGTTGACGAAAAGAACCGAAAATTGGTCTGGAGCCGCCACACATTGGGTTCGATGCAAGAAACCATCCTGCGTTTTTACGGCACAGCCGCCACACAACCGACTGTTTGAAGAGAGCCTACCCATGAAAATTGCCCACCGCCACATTGGTCCGCAACACCCGCCCTTGGTCATTGCCGAAATCGGCATCAACCACGGCGGCAGTTTGGAGGTGGCCAAAGCCATGGTCACCGCGGCCCGCCTGGCCGGCTGCGAAATGGTCAAGCACCAGACCCATTTCGTCGACGACGAAATGACCGACGAAGCCAAAAGCATCTTCCCGCCCAACGCCGACAAGTCCATCTGGGACGTGATGCAGGAATGCGCCTTGTCCAAGGACGATGAAATCGCGCTGAAAAAGCACGCCGAAGAACTTGGTCTGATCTACATATCCACCCCGTTTTCTCGTGCAGCGGCCGACTTCTTGGCCGAGATCGGTGTGGCCGGTTTCAAGATCGGCTCTGGCGAATGCAACCATGTGCCGCTGATTCGCCACATTGCCAGCTTCGGCAAGCCCATCATCATGAGCACCGGCATGCAAACCGTTGACAGCATGCGCCCCGCCGTGGCAGCGCTAGACGCCTCGGGGGTGGACTACGCTCTGCTGGAGTGCACCAACCTTTACCCGTCTCCACCCGAAATCGTCAGCCTGCAAGGCATCACCGAACTGCGCCAAGCCTTCCCGCGCGCGGTCATTGGCTTTAGCGACCACAGCATCGGCCCCACCATGGCCATCAGCGCGGTGGCTTTGGGGGCCTGCATTCTGGAGCGCCACTTCACCGACACACGCTACCGCAAAGGCCCAGACATCAGCTGCTCGATGGACCCGGCCGAACTGCGCTTCATCATCGACCGCTCCAAAGAAATCCACACCGCGTTGCACAACCCCAAAGTGCGCACCGCGCCCGAAGAAGACGTGTACCGCTTTGCTCGTGGCTCCATCGTGGCCGACCGAGACCTGCCCGCAGGCCACGTCATCACCGAAAAAGACATCTGGGCCCGTCGCCCTGGCTCGGGTGACATCTCGGTGCAGCACTTCGACCTCCTCATTGGCGCGCGCACCCGCAGCGCTTTGAAGCGCAACCAGCAACTCAAGTGGACCGACCTGGACGGCGTGGAGCCGCAGGCATGAGCGCAGTGCCGAGTGGAGCGGTGAGCGGCAAACGACTGCTGTTTGTCACCGGCACCCGGGCCGACTACGGCAAACTCGAACCCTTGGCCAAAGCTGCGCAGGACGCCGGCTTTCACATCAGTTTCTTCATCACCGGTATGCACATGATGAAGCGCTATGGCGAAACCCGGCTGGAGGTCAAACGCTTTGCCGGGGCCGATTTTTTTGAGTTCGTGAACCAGCGAGAAGGCGATGCGCTGGACTTCATTCTCAGCAAGACCATCCTCGGCTTTTCGGATTTTGTGCACGAACACCGGCCCGACCTGGTCATCATCCACGGCGACCGCGTCGAAGCCCTGGCCGCCAGCATTGTGTGCGCCATGCGCTACATCCGCTCAGCCCATGTGGAGGGCGGCGAAGTGTCGGGCACCATCGACGAGAGCATTCGCCACTGCAACACCAAACTGTGCGCCACTCACTTTGTCAGCAGCGAATCGGCCAAAGCCCGTGTGCTGGCGCTGGGCGAATCGCCCAAGCGCGTGTTCAATATTGGCTCGCCCGAGCTGGACACACACGCCCGTCCGTCGGGTGTGAGCATCGAGGAGGTTAAAGCCCGCTACGCTATTCCGTTTGACGACTATGGCATCGCGGTGTTTCACCCGGTGACATCTGAAGCGGAATCCATGGGTGCCCAAGCAGCCGCGCTTTTTGGTGCGCTGCAATCCAGTGAAAAAAACTTTGTGGTTATTGCGCCCAATAATGACCCAGGTACAGATGCCATTTTTGCTGTTCTTGAAAGATTGCCAACAGAACGCTTTCGAATAATTCCATCTATGCGTTTTAATTACTTTAGTGAGCTTATGAAAAATGCTGCTGTGATGGTCGGGAACAGCAGCGCAGGCGTTCGCGAGGCACCTTTTTTGGGATTGCCCAGTTTGGATGTGGGTACTCGGCAAACCAATCGCGCGCAGGCTTCTTCGATCGTGATGGCCAGTGCCTTCAATCTAGAAGCGATTTCAGAATTTCTCAAAAGTAACTGGGCAAAACGTAGTTCAGGTAGTCAGGCATTTGGCAGTGGCGACTCAGCTGCACGTTTCGCTGTCGTCCTCCAATCAAAGCTATTTTGGTCGTTTGGGGATCAAAAGGTATTTCAATGAACGATAGTCATACCTCGGGGAGGCTTTGGGCGAAATGGGCAGTTTTAGCCTTTGTCTTTTTGAACATGTTGGTTTTCGGCTTTTCCGATCTTTGGCTTTTGTCGGCAGCTTTTGCTGGCGCGATGATGTTATTACGTGATCCTCAGTGCTGGAAAAATGCGCTGCCGGCTGGGACCTTTTGGGTGGCCATGGCTTTTGCGTGGGTGTTCATTGTCAAGCTCGTCTCTGCCCTCTGGGCGATTGACCCAACTAAGGCGATTGACAATGCGTTTAACCATTTGCATTTTTTGCTATGGCCTCTCCTCTTACCTGTTTTGAGTCGCAGCGGTTTGAATCCTTTCGCAGCCGAGAGGTGGCTTTCTTGGAGTTTTGTGGGACTGCTTATTTTTTATGTGGTTGTTCTCTGGGTTTGGCCAGAGTCAGAGCAAGGCGATCGATTTGGTGGAGGTTGGGGTAGTTATGGGATGCTGGCCCATGTGCTCGTTTTCTATCTTTTATGGGCATTTGCAGCCTTGACCCGAATCAATACTCGAAAAACACGGGTCCAAACTGGATTGTTGTTTCTTGCAATGGTTGCAGGCATTTGGGTCCTCTTGGGTACAAAGGGCAGGGCGGAGCAGCTCATCCTGGCTGCTGGTTTATTGGCAATATCAATATGGCGCCTGCGTGCCTCTTTGTCATTGGCTCGGTCTTTGTCGATCGTTCTCTTTGGGGGAATTGCCCTATCGTTTTTCTTCAGTCTCAATCCTGATCGTTTCTCGGATGTACTCCCTGAGGTAAAGAGTTACATCCAGGGTGGGGAGGCGCGCCAAGCATCTACTGGTACATCTATGGGAGGGCGCATGGAAATGTACCGAATGGCTGTGGAGGCGGTTGCTGATCGGCCTTGGTTAGGTTGGGGTGCAGGGTTGCGCCCGAACCAAGTTCCACAGTACGCGATAGACCCAAGCAAACCCCTTCACTACAGCAACTTCCATAATTTATATCTTCAAATCCCTTTGGAAGTTGGCATTTTTGGGACTTTGGGCACACTTGTTGTTGTGTTTATGCTTTGGCGAGCGACTGTGCTCCAGACGATTCGTCATGGTGATTCGGAAATTGCGTTGCTGATTGTGGTTTTGTGGAGCGTTTATGCACTTAAATCTTTACTGAATGCCACTTTCGGTTACGGCCTCCCTAACGGAGTATTTGTCTTCTTCACGGCGTGGTTCTGGCTTCATTCGATACCTGCAGTTCGGTCTGAGGACAAACATTCATGAAACTCTGGAAAGTCAAGAGGGAGCTCTTGCGGCTTGCCGAGCAACTCAAGGGGCTGGTGGCCGAACTGCGAGAGCCCTGGGAGAAAAGGCAATACGAACGTCAAAGACCTGTATTGGTCCATCGCTGGAACGGTAACATCACGCTCGACAAACAGCATCCCCGCGTCGCCGTTTACTTGCTCTTTCAACCCGAAGGGTTATCGCAGAGTACCTATCTTGCTTGTGAGTATCTGGTCCGCAAAGGCTTTGCGCCGATGGTGGTCAGCAATGCGCCCCTCAAGCCTGCTGATCTGGAAAGATTGCAATCGGTTAGTTGGCAGGTGGTTCAAAGGCCCAATTATGGTTATGACTTTGGGGGGTACAGGGAGGGTATTTTGCAATTAGCGGAACTCGTCTGTCATCCTGACGAGTTGATTCTTGTCAATGACAGCATCTGGTTTCCATTTCCGGCTTTTTGTGATCCGATTGATGCGGTTCGGAGGGAAAAAGGGGGCCTGGTCGGACTTTTAAGTGCAGAGGACAGTCGAAGTCGTATCAAGCTTGGCACTGCTCGCTCCCCATTTGTCTGTTCTTTCTTTCTGTTTTTCAGACGAGAAGCAATTGATCACCCGGCTTTCGACCATTTTTGGTCCAGCTACCGTTATACCAACTCTAAATACAAAACTATCCGTCGGGGTGAGCGTGGCTTGACCTACGCACTTCGTTCGGCGGGTGTTGAGTGTCAAAGTGTGATGAACCGCGTAAGTTTCGACCATTGGCTTGAGTCATTAGGTATTCCTCAAGTTGAAAAAGCACTTGCTTTTTTGGCGAACCATGCGGGATCTGTTCGGATGCAGCTGGAGTTACTGAAAAACAGGCCAGTTCATGATGCCGAATGGCTTTACGATGCACGATCTTTGCTTTTTACAGCCACCGATGGCCAGAATTACCCATCATTGCTCCCATACGTATTCTTTAGCGGTGTTGGTTGCGGTTATTTCAAGAAAGCATTGGATCCCATCAACGCAGATGCCATCAGGATTGTTTTGGCCCAAGCAGAAATTGAAGAACCAATTTTCAAACAAGAGTTGTCTCAGCGTGTCAACGGAAGATAAGTAACCTGTTTTCGCACAATCTGCAAAACTAAGGCAGTATCAGTTTTGGGAAAGTAGTCCCTGCCTCTGCTTATCGTCCGCGTCGCCTGTTTTTACTGGATTGTTGGGATTAGAATTTAAATTTGCAGAGCTTACTTCTGCAAAAGCGCACTGATGCTCTGAACATCTTCCACTTTGAGCACGCCCGCAGCTTGCCGCAATTTCAGTTGGCCCAGCAACACATCGTGACGGGCCTTGGCCAGGTCGCGCTTGGTCTGGAAGAGTTGGCTTTGGCTGTTGAGCACATCGATGTTGATGCGCACGCCCACTTGGTAGCCCAATTTGTTGGCATCCAGCGCACTTTGGCTGGAGGCCTCGGCCGCTTGCAAGGCCTTGACCTGGCTCAGGCCCGATTGAACGCCCAAAAAGGCGGCACGGGTGGCTTGGGCCACGTTGCGCTGGGCCGCTTCGAGGTCGCTCTTGGCTTTGTCTTCCAGGGCCACAGTTTCTTTGATGCGGTTTTGACTGGCCTGACCGGTATAGAGCGGGTAGTTGAAGGCCAAGCCAATCGTGGCGGCGTTGGTGTTGAACTGAGAGGTGGGGCTGCCGTTGCGGTAACGCGTCATGCCGTAGCTGCCGGTCAGGTCGAGCGTGGGCCGCAGAGCAGCTTGGGCTTTGATGATTTCAAGTCCGGCCACCTCCTGGGCAATGCGGGCCTGGGCCAGGGTGCC
>JAIXOZ010000089.1 GCA_027486495.1 Comamonadaceae bacterium
CCATTCTCCCAACTCATGGGCTTCGATTGGGTGCAGGCTTTTGACCAAAGCCACGCTCAAAGTGAGCCGCAAGAGTGAGATGACCATGGACAAATACGCCATTTACCAACATCAAGGCTTGGGCGGGACCAGCGGCATCGGACGCAAGTGCGCCTTGATCCTGGTGGACTTTGTCAACGGTTTTGTCGATGTCGATCAACTGGGGGGGCCGCAGATTCAGGTCGCGGCAGACCAGACGGTGGCTTTGTTGGCTTATTTTCGAGCGCAGGGTTTGCCGGTCGTTCACACGCGTGTGGTGTTTTCAAGCGATGGTGCTGACGTCAATATTTTTGCCCTTCGTGTGCCACCCTTGCAAAAACTCACGGAGCAGGCGCACGCCTCGCAGATCGTGCCGCAACTCGAACCCCAAGCGGGTGAATGGGTGATCCGCAAGCAGTCTGCATCGGCTTTCTTTGAAACTGGCCTGGCAGGCTGGTTGTTGCAGCGGGGGGTCGACACAGCCGTCATCACGGGTTGCACCACCAGTGGTTGCGTGCGTGCCAGTGTGGTCGATGCCATGCAGCACAACCTGCGCACCTTGGTGATCTCGGACTGCGTGGGAGACCGCGCTCTGGAGCCGCATGTGGCCAACCTTTTCGACATGCAGCAAAAATACGCCGATGTGATGACGCGCGATGAGTTCATCACACAACACCAGGCCGCCACGGCTTTCACCTGATCTATGGACCACATCGGATACCGCAAAAAATTGGGCACTTTGGGGCCCTCGACCAACACGATCGTTCAACCGGACTTTGATGATCTGCGCCCGGTGGGCGTGACCAACCATTACAGCCGCATCGCAATCCCCAACGATCCGGTCACAGACGACGCCAGCTTTCTCAAACTGGTCAACAGCATCAACCAGGCCACCATGGATGCCGTGGATGTCTTGCGCAGTTGCGAAATGGATTACTTGGTCATGGGCATGTCTGCGGCCACTTTCTGGAACGGTCGTCAAGGTGCCAGTGACTATCTGAAGATGATGCAAGACCGGGCCCAAGTGGGGGTGTCCTGTGGCTCCTTTGCGACCGAGGCGGCTTTGAATGTTTACAAGGCCAAGCGCATCGCCTTCATGTCCCCTTACTTTGAAGTGGCCAATGCCCAGGTGCGTCGTTTTTACGAGGACTGCGGCTTCACCGTGGTGCGCGATCTGTGTCTGCGTCGTCCCAGTCCGGTTCAGATCGCCCACACCACAGACGAGATGTGCCGCCAGGCCATCTTGCAACTGGATGGTGACGATGTGGATGCGATTGTTCAAGTGGGCACCAATCTGTCCATGATTCGCCTGGCCGCGGCGGCAGAGCTGTTTTTGGGCAAGCCGGTCATCGCCATCAATACGGCCACTTATTGGCACGCTTTGCGGGCTCAGGGTCTGCAGGACAAGAAAGCCGGGTTTGGTTCTCTGATGGAATTTCATTGACGGGTAGCGCAGCGCTGCCCTCAAATTTTTTGTTCGTTCATCACCGAAAGGATGGGTCTATGCGTCGTCGTGAATTACTCGTTTCAGCTGCCAGCCTGGGGCTGACTGGCATGGGCTTGCCCGCTTTGGCTCAAAGTCAGGCTTTTCCAACCAAACCGGTGCGCATCGTGGTGCCGGCATTGGTGGGCAGCGCCGATGTATTTGCCAGGGCCATGGCCCAGCGCTTGGGTCCGGCACTCGGGCAGTCCGTCATCGTCGAGCAAAAGCCCGGGGCAGGCACCAACATTGGCAATGACTTTGTGGCCAAGTCTGCCCCCGATGGTCATACCCTGCTCATCAACGGTTTGCCACTGGTGACCAACCAGGCGCTGTATGCCTCATTGCCCTACAACACCATGCGTGATCTGGTGCCCGTGATTGAGGTGGCCGAGGTCACCAACGTGGTCACGGTCCACCCTGGTTTGGGCATCAATTCGCTGAGCGAGCTGGTGCTGCAGGCGCGCAATGATCCCAATAAGTTCAACCACGGCACACCCGGTGCCGGTAGCTCGGGCCACTTGGCAGCTGAGTTGCTGAGCGTCAAGACGGGTGCCAAGTTCACGCATGTGCCATACCAGGGCAATGCCCAGGCCACCAACGAACATTTGGGCGGTACTTTGCAAGTGGGTTTTGTCAATTTGCCTGTGGCGATGCAGTTCGTCAAAGCCGGCCGTTTGAAGGCGCTGGCGGTCACCGGCTCACGCCGTTCGGCCTTGCTGCCCGATGTGCCTACGGTGAATGAGGCGCTGGGTCTGAGTGACTACGAACTGGTGGGTTGGTTCGGTATTTTGGCGCCCTCCAAAACGCCGCAAGAAGTCGTCCTGCGCCTGAATGCCGAGATCAACAAATTGATGCGGGAGCCGAGCTTTTTGGAGGTGATTCGCGGTGCAGGCGGTGACCCCTTGGGCGGCACACCTGCACAGTTTGAAGCTCGGATGCGCCGTGATGAAGCCCGTTTGTCTGAGGTGATCCGGATTTCAGGCGCCAAAGCCAATTAAGACCAGACCTGCGGTCGGCGCGCAGCAACGGTCTGCGCCCGGCCCCATGCAGGGTCGTGTCAGGTCTCAGCTGACCAAACGACATCCTTGTCCAATGGGTAAATGGGGCGCCGCAGTTTTTTGAACTGCAACTCGCTGTAGTCCGAGGTGCAGGCCCCGGCTCCGGCGCACTCCACCGTGGCGCGGGCCAAGTGGCCCAGGCCAGCGCGCCAGTGCACCCGGCTTTTGAGCACCACAAAACTCTTTTGAGTCGGGTCCATGCCCAGGCACAGCAGGGCGTTCACGTCAAAGGGCTCGACATGGCGCGAGATCAGCGCCACTTCCACATCGCCCGTGTCGATCACCACGGCTTGCCCCATGTTCTGGCGGGCACCTTGGCTCATGGGGCCTTTGTTGCGGTACTTCCCGTTTGAGATCAGCTTGACCACACCGCTCAGCTCAACGGGCTCGCTTCGGTGCGGCATGAGCGGCATGGCCATCTTGCCGCCCACTTGCAGGCGCACCTGCGACCCAATGCCAGCCGCAATGGCCTCTTGAACCGCCTGCGGGTCAAAAATCGCAAACACCGCCACGTTGCGCAAGCCCTGGCGCAGCACCTCGGCCAGCACGGCGGTGGTGTCCATGGTGCCGCCCGAGGCCGCGTTGTCGTAGTGGTCGAGCAGCATGACCGGGAATTCGGTCAATGTTTGGGCGCGGGCCACTGAGGCGGCCAGGGGTTCCACCTCGTACACCCATTGGGCGCGGCTGTCCCAGGCCATTTGCATCAGCTCGTCGCGCAGTCGCTGCGCCAGCGCCGGGTCGTTGTCGGTCACCACCACCACCGACATGCCGGCGTTTTCGATGTCGGCATGCGGAAAGCCGGTGAACACGCTGGCGCACAAAGCGCCTTCTGACTCCATTTGCTGGGCACGCGCCTGGATGGACCGGTTGGGCTCGTCCAGCGAGCTTTGCCGCATGATGTGCGGAATCATGGGCAAGCGGCCCCAAGCGGTGGTGGGTTGCGCCTGACCCTTGAGCAGTTTGAGCAAGGCCGAGCCCGCCCTGACGCCTGTGCCATACATGTCCACATGCGGGTAGGTCTGGTAGCCCGCCACGGTTTGCGCCAGTTCCACCATGTCGGCATACACGTTGGCATGCATGTCGTAGGCCACGCCAATCGGCGTTTTGGGATCGATGGCGCGGATGCGGCGCAGCAACTCGCCTTCGCCGTCCTCGTGGCTTTCGCTCACCATGGCGCCATGCAGGTCCAGCAAAATGCCGTCAAAACCGCCCCGCGCCACGGCCTGCAAAATCGCCTCGCTCATGGACTCATAGGCCGCATCAAACACCAGCCCGCTGGGCGCGGCGTGCGCACCCAAGGCCAGCTCAAACTCAGCGCCCGCTTGCTCGGCCAGATCAATGAACGCCCCGGTGGCCGTGCCCGTGCCGCGAAACGCCGCAATGGCCGCTTCGCCACGCGGCGGCGCTTCACCCGGTCCGAGCGCAAAGCGCTGCAAGTCGGTGGGCACCGGCGAGAAGGTGTTGGTCTCGTGCATCATCATCGCGATCAGCAAACGCATGGCAGGGTCTCCAGTTCAACAGACGTCCATGATGGCCCCGTGCGCTGGCAGGGCACAGTCACCGAGGTGCCAACCCGGGCGGGGATCTGCGTTTGTCCGAATTGACAGCCAGCCCTGTGGGATCGAGACTGATCCCCTCTTGAATGGAGATTGCGCATGTTCCCCTGTATCGACACATTGGGTGCCGCTTCGGCTTTTGAACGCGGCCAAATTTATGGCCGCCAGGCCCAAGACCGCATCCAGCACAGCGTGGTCACTTATGCCCGATTGTTTGCCGCTTGTGGCATCGACTGGACCCAAGCTTGCGAGCGGGCCATGCGCTTTGAAAGTGTCATTGCCCAGGTCGACACCGACCTCATGGCCGAGCTGCGAGGCATGGCCGAAGGCAGCGGCCAAACGCTGGGCAGCCTGATGGCGCTGAACTGCCGCACCGAAATTTTGCCACCCACCTTTTTGGCGGACGCCCCGCATTTGAAAGACGCTGCCCAAGCCGCTCTCGCCGCCAACCGCGCCGCAGGCCTGCCCGACTGGCTGGCGCAAGCCTCTTGGGACCAGGCCCTGCACGATGGCGAATGCACCGCCATGGGCGTGACCGCTGCCGCCAGCCAGACTGGGCAAGCGTGGCTTGCGCAAAACTGGGACTGGATGGGCCGCCAGCGCGAGGCCTTGGTGCTGCTGCACACCCAAGGCCCCAGCGGCCAAAGCATCACCACCCTGACCGAGGCGGGGATGCTGGCCAAGATCGGCATCAACCAATCGGGCTTTGCGCTGGGCCTGAACATCTTGCGCTCCAACCGCGACGGCACTCGCGTGGGCGTGCCGGTGCATGTGTTGCTGCGGCATTTGCTGGACTGCCATTCAGTGGCGCATGCCCGCGAGCGTTTGCATGCTTTGCAGACGGAACTGGGCTTGGGTTTTGGTGCAGCATCCAACGTGCCCTGCGCCGACGCCGAGGGTCAGGCCGCTTGCTTCGAGGTCTCGCCCGCGGGTTGGGCCGAGGTCACGCCCACCGATGGCGTGGTGGTGCATACCAACCATTTTTTGTGCGAATCGCTGCTGACCGAGCAAGCCCCCATGGGGCCGGGTTTGTCGAGTCACAACCGCCTGAGCACCGCTGAGCAACACGCATTGAAAACACCGATTGGGCGAGCCGATCTGGAGAAATTTTTGCGCGACGAGTCTGACGGCTTTTTGTCCATCTGCCGCAGCCCAGACCCCAGCGTGCCGCCCGAAAGCCGCGTCGAAAGCGTGGCGGGCATCGTCATGCACACCCAGCCGCCCGCCATGTGGGTGGCCTGCGACGTGCCCAGCCGCGTGGCGTTCGAGGCCGTGCCCCTGGCCGGGCAAGCGATGCCCGCCTGAATCCGAGACGGGGCGCTCAGGCCCCCAAGTGCCGCACCGCGTCCGAGACGCGCATGCCCAGCTGCAGGCCTTGCGCCAAAGCCAAAGCGTTCAGGCCATTAACCACACCGTTGTCCAGCCCGTCTTGTGCTTCGCCAATGCGCGCCGAGGTGTGGGCATACAAAATGGCCAGCACGCCCACCGCCTGCAATTCATGCAGCGCCACGCGGCCAGCGTCGTCCTTGCCGCCGCCCGCATCGTTGAAGGCCACCGCAAAAGGCTTGAGGGTTTGCGCCGTCACGAAATGCGAGGCCGACAAACCACCGTGCGAACCCGACACGATCACCGAACCTTCATGCGTGGGGTTGACCAGCGCAATTGAGTCCAGCAACACCAGTGCGCGTTGGGTCATCGCGTTTCCCTGGCCACATCCTGCTCGAAGTTGGCTTCCTTTAACGGGGCTTTTTCGGCCATCCAGCCGCTGTAGACAGTTTGGAAGTCGGCCACGATCTGCGCCAGCGGCATGTCGTCAAAGGTGCCGCGCTGGTTCACATACTCCATGTGCCGGTTACCCGCTTTGTCGAACGGGTGGTAGATCGAATCGTTGCGCCCGTCAAACTCCAGCGGCAGCAGGCCAAACTTGTCGCACAGCTCGATGTTGAATGCCGGTGTGGCCTTGACCCATTGGCCGTCCAGCCAAATGTCGGCATAGCCGTGCCAGATGAACACATCGGTCTGCATGGTCTGGCGCAAGCGCTCGGTGCTCAGGTGGTTGCGCACATCGGCGTAACCCAGACGGGCATGCAGGCCTGCGGCCCGGCAAGCCGCCGCCATCAAGGCCGCTTTGGGCACGCACCAGCCCGAGCCTTGGCCAATCACCGAGCTGGCGCGCATGCCTTCAGGTGACAGGTCAATGCGGTAGGGGTCATAGCGAAACTGGTCGCGCACCGCCAAGTACAGCGAAACCGCCCGTTCGCGGTCGGTGGCGCCTTGCGCGTGTTGGCGCGCCAAAGCGATCACGTTCGGGTGGTCGCTGTCGATCAAGGCCGTGGCGGCCAGTGTGGCGGGGGAGGGCAGGTCGGTCATCCGGTTCACTGTAGCGCTTGTGCCAGCGCCGGGCTGTCACGCTGGCTATAGTGGCTTGATGGTGCTTTGACGGAGCTTTCAAAGCGCAACACAAGGAGACACGGGCATGGCCTCGGTTTTGAATTTCGGAGCGGTGCGGGTGCACCTGGGTGAAAAGTCCGGCAAGTACCCCGACGGCAACCAACTCATCGTGCAGGGGGCCGACACCCGGGTGGCCTTTGACACCCCCGAGGTGGCCAACCGCATCGGCCTCGAGCTGGACACGGTGGACTTGGTCATCCTTGGCCATGTGCACGAGGACCACATGGCGGGGCTGCACCGCCTGATGCACGCCCCGGTTCAAGTGCACGAGGCCGACTTGGCCGCTGCCCAGTCTTGGGACGGCATGTGCCAGCACTACGGTTACCCCGCCGAGGTGCTGGACGCCATGCACACCATCGTGCAAAAGGATTTTCACTACCAGCCCCGGCCCGACGCCACCGGCTACAGCGATGGCGCGGTCTGGGACTTGGGCGGCGGCGTGCGCGTGCGGGCGCACCACCTGCCGGGCCACACCGCAGGCCACTGCGCCCTGGTGGAGGAAAGCGAAGGCCTGGCCTTCATTGGCGACATTGACCTGAGCGGCTTTGGCCCGTATTACGGCGACGCCACTTCCAGCCTGAGCGACTTTCGGCAAACGCTGAAGAAAGTGGCCGAGCTGGACGCCCGCATCTGGGCCACTTCGCACCACAAAGCGGTCATCACCGACCGGGCGCAGTTCTTGGCCGATCTGGCGCGCTTTGCCAGCAAGATCGACGA
>JAIXOZ010000045.1 GCA_027486495.1 Comamonadaceae bacterium
GCTTCGTGCACCGCCTTGTGCGCCAACATGGGCTGGCCCACGATGTCGCCAATGGCAAAGATGTGCGGCACGTTGGTGCGCATTTGAATGTCGACGTTGATGAAGCCGCGGTCGGTCACAGCCACGCCTGCTTTTTCAGCGGCAATCTTTTTACCGTTAGGCGTGCGGCCAACGGCTTGCAACACGAGGTCGTACAACCGCGGCGCTGGGGCAGCAATGCCTGCGTTGCTTCCGTTTGCACCTATTGGGCACCGCCTTGTTTGGCGAAAATGTGGTCTCGGGTGCTCAGCGCTTCACTTGCTTAGCCTTACCAAGCCAGACACTCAAAAACGCCGCAGCTTGCGCCAGCCGATACCCAATGCAGCCGGCGCGCGGCGAATCGCCTCTCCAGAAGCAGCCCTGACTTGTGCCGACGAACCCAGTCCTCGCACGCTGGCAATCGACGCCTGCTGAGCCGCTGTAGGAATTTGCAGCGACACGGTATTGCCCATCACCACATCTAACCGGCCGTCGCCATTGATGTCCGTCACCCGCAAGGCCCCCTCGGACGCCCCGTACGGCGCGAAAAACAACTGGGGCGAGCTCAAGGCTCCGTTGGGCAGTTGCTCCAGCACACTCAGGGTCACCCAGCCGCTGTGAGTGATGAGCACATCCTGCCGACCATCTCCATTGATGTCCGCCACTCGAACGGCTTCTGGTATGTCTTTGACGTCATAAATCACAGGGGTACGTAACCCACCGGCACCATCACCTGGGTAGACCCGCAGCTTTGAATAAGGGGAATTGCCTGAAATGAGAGCAAGAACATCTGGCACACCGTCACCATTCACGTCACCAACGGCCACGCCACTAACCAACGGCCAATCCAGCTCAGACAAATACTGTTTTGGTTGACCAAACCCAGCCCCATTACCCAAGTACACAAATATCCCTAGCTGCGTACTTACTTCGGAAACGGGGGATATTGTCACCACATCGAGAAATCCATCTTTGTTGAGATCCCCCACCGCCAGCCTTTGACCCTGCCCCAATTCTGTGAGCGGCGCGAACAGCCCATTCGGAGAACCCTTTGAAATAGAGGGTGCGAAATACATCGAGTCCAACAGCAGCGTGTAATGATCGACATTCGCCGACATGCGAATAAACTGAATGTTGCTGCCATTGCCCGACAAACGCTGACTCAAAGCAAATGAACGATCCGAACTCTGCAGCAAAATAATTGCACCGCAAGTAGCAGAACCCAAACCGATGTCTTTACGTCCATCAAAGTTAACATCAGCCGTTGCAATGGATTCAATCGGACACGAAGACATCGCGTCACTATCAGCCCATATTCTTTGCTTAGGTAGGAACTCACCCCCCCCCTGCCCTCGTCTCATGTAAAGATCGGTTTGCCTAGTCTCTACTCCAGCCGAGTTTCCAGAAAAAATCAAATCTGCTATTCCATCTCCATCAATATCGGTGTGTGCAACAGCAATGCTCCCGCTTAGCAACGAACCACCATCAAAAATCCGAGGGCTACTGAACATACCCTGCGATGTGGTGAAGGTCACACTCTCGGAGTCCATACGATTACCAGACTCGTCAACCAGATTGACCAGAACCAACTCGTACAAACGGCGCCGATTGAGCGATGCATTCGGCGTTAATGTCACAGTGGCACCAGACACACTGATGCGGGCTTCAATCTTCTCGGTTGTCCCGCTGGCAGAACTGTAAAGCGCTACAGACTGCGACAAGTCTGATCGATTCATCGAAGCTGTTGTAAAAACGGGCTCTGAGAAAGTCAACACCACAGGTGTTTCCAGTGACACATCGACCGCACCCCGGCTCGGGGACACGCTCAGCAGCGTTGGAGCGGTGGCATCCACCTCAAACGACCAAGAAAGCGGCGCAGCCAAACCCATGCCCAACCAGTTTTGAACGCCGATGTTCAGCCGAACACTGTACGTGCCTTGTGTCATCATGGCTCCCGCTTGAGGGGTAAATAGCAATTGACGACCGGCCACGGTGGTGACTCCCGGAACCGCCTGCCCAGCGGCGTTTGTCACCTCCATCGATTGGGCGCGCACTGTCTCTGAGTCCAAAAACCCATTGAACACCACGCCAAGCACCCCGCCAGGCCCTATTTTTGCAACAGGTGGCGTCTGAACCGACAAAACACTGTTGGCCGCGAATCTATCGCCAACCTTATAAGCCAGCAACTCATAAGTGCCGTCGCTGTCTGAATATTTAACTCGACCAATTCCCTTGGCATACCAAGACTCCTCCACCTCATTCAAGACGGCCTCCTTCACAGCATTTCTTGAGTAGGTGATAGACGCATCCGCTGTTGTTTTTACCCTCAACACATCCTGGAATTCTCCCAGTCCAATGGTGACCGGTTCTCGACCGACCACAACGAAGCTTGACTTCAATTCAAGGGTTTCTGGTGCGCCATCCCCATCCCTATCAGGCAGCTGAATCGCTTTGTTCAGCGGCTCAAAACTCGACACCCCATACTTCAGCAAATCGACACTTCCGATGCCCAACAGCAATTTGTCTTCATCATCAAAAACTTCACGCAAACCATCACGATCAACGGCATAAAAAGACACGTACGCATATGGGCTTGTCACGAAATCAATCGACTCTACCCTCATCACTTCAGCGTTACGCACAGTGGTCTTATCTTTGACCCTCAGCACAAACTCCCGCTGGGTGCCCACTTGCTTGTAGACCCACCCATCGCCTACCGTCAGAGGCGCGTACTCGGCAGACATGACGGCACCGCTGCTACCCCCAGTGGTGTCTGTACCACCTCCGCCGCCTCCCCCGCAGGCGAGTAAGGCAGACAATGACAAGGCACTAATGGCCCATCGGGTGTATCGATGTATCGCGCAAACCATGATCACTGCCGCCTCCAAGGAGAAGAAAACCAATTGCATAAGCAGAATTATTGTATTCTTTTGGATTATCTATTAATTTACATTTGTAACTTAATGAGTTATTTCGCAGCCCCAATTAACAGCGATTGTTGTAAGACGCACTTTGGGCGGTGACAGGCGCAGCCTGCCTCGCAGCGTTGACCAAACTACTGTTGCCGCCTGCCTATTGATGCGCAGATCGACCTCAAATTCTGGTTCCGGTTTTGCCGTTTCGCCCCAGTACGGTGCCACATCGACACCAGCACACGTCTGTGCATCACGGGCGTCCCACAGAAGCGGCCTGCGTGCTGGAGTGATGTGCCGCCGCTCTGAATCCACCACAATGTGGTCCAGAATCTTGCTGATGTTGGCACGGTGCGTGCTGAAGGCTATGACGCGCATCTGCCCGCCACAAAGTGCACACAGCAGCGGGAACACCTCTCATATGCGGGCGATCAACACCGCCCAGAGATAGTGCCCCTGGCGCTTGGGTAAAACCAGTTGGATCGAATCTAATTGGGTTGGAAATGGGTGCCAACCTCACGTTTCTCCAAAGACTGTTTGAGCGCGCACAGCACAAAGCCCCGGACAGTTGCCCACCCGGGGCTTTTGCTAAGTTCAGCGCTGAAGTCGCTTACTTCTTCGCAGGCGGCACGTCCGTGCAGCTGCCATGCGCCACCTCTGCCGCCATGCCGATGCTTTCGCCCAGCGTGGGGTGTGGGTGGATGGTTTTGCCGATGTCCACGGCGTCTGCACCCATCTCGATGGCCAAAGCGATCTCGCCAATCATGTCGCCCGCGTGCGTGCCCACCATGCCGCCGCCCAAGATCTTGCCGTGGCCGTGGGCCTCGGGTGAATCGTCAAACAGCAGTTTGGTCACGCCTTCGTCGCGGCCGTTGGCAATGGCGCGGCCAGAAGCGGTCCAAGGGAACAAGCCCTTTTTCACCTTGATGCCTTGCGCTTTGGCTTGGTCTTCGGTCAAGCCCACCCAGGCCACTTCGGGGTCGGTGTAGGCCACGCTGGGGATGACGCGTGCGTTGAACGCAGCGGCTGCCAGCTCTTTGTTGCCTTGCAGTTCGCCCGCAATGACTTCGGCCGCCACGTGTGCTTCGTGCACCGCC
>JAIXOZ010000165.1 GCA_027486495.1 Comamonadaceae bacterium
TGATATCCACATCTTTTTTACTTCATGAGCGTTTGTTAGCTAATTAAAGCTAAGTTCCGAAGAACTTGGCAATCACCATCAAACGCCCACGCTTATCGGCTGTATATTTTTAAAGAACCTAGGCAACTCTCATCACCTTATCTTGCCTCGCTGCGATCAGCGAAGCCTTGAATTATGACACAGTTTTAAGCGCCGCGTCAAGTTTTTGAAAATTTCTTGAATTACCAAGACTTTCTTAACCACCTCCTCCCTGCTTGCTTGTCTATCTCTCGAACGACTCACTTGTCTGCAGCGAAGCCCTCGATTATGGCACAACTTTTTAACCCTTGGCATGTATTTTGAAGTCTTTGTTCAAAAATCGAGTGCTCACACCCGGATAATGGGCGCATGGCTTTACTCACACTCTTGAACGCTTCTCTGGCTTTTGGCCATGTGGCACTCCTCGATCACGCCGACTTCTCTTTGGAGACGTCAGAGCGCATCGGCTTGATTGGTCGCAACGGTACGGGCAAGTCGTCCCTGCTCAAGATCTTGGCGGGTATGGAACGCCCGGATGACGGCAACTTGCATGTACAGCAAGGCGTGCGCATCGCTTATGTAGCGCAAGAGCCTCAGCTGATGCCTGAGCACACCATATTTGAATCCGTTCGTGAGGGTTTGGCAGAAGTCGTCCAATGGATTGACGATTACACGCACAGCCGCGGTGATTTGGACACACTGCAAAGCCAGATTGAATCACGCGACGGCTGGGGGTGGGAGCAGCGACTGGATGAGACTTTGCAACGCCTGCAACTGGACCCGAATGCCGTGGTGCAATCGCTGTCCGGGGGCATGCGAAAGCGCGTGGCCCTGGCACAAGCCTTGGTTACACGTCCCGACGTCCTCTTGTTAGATGAGCCCACCAACCACCTGGACCTGAACGCCATCACCTGGTTGGAAGACCTGCTGATCGACTTCAAGGGCAGCGTGATCGCCATCACCCACGACCGCGCGTTTCTGGACCGCATCGCGACCCGGATTGTCGAGCTTGACCGCGGCAAACTGCGCCCCTACCCGGGCAACTACGCCGCCTACCAGGTGCAAAAAGAAGAGCAACTCGCTCAAGAAGCCGTGATTCAGGCCAAGGCCGACAAGTTGCTGGCTCAAGAGGAAATTTGGATTCGCAAAGGCGTGGAAGCGCGCCGCACCCGCAGCCAAAGCCGGATCACGCGACTGCAAAACCTGCGCGGCGAACGTGCGGCACGCCGTGAAAAAGTGGGCAACGTGAAGATGGAAGTGGCCTCGGGCGTGCCCAGCGGCAAGCTGGTGGCCGAGCTGACCGATGTGAGCAAGAGCTTCACCCAGCCCGACGGCTCGGTGCGCACCGTGATTCAGAAATTCACCGGAACCTTGCTGCGGGGTGACAAGATCGGCTTGCTGGGACCCAACGGTGCAGGCAAAACCACCTTGCTCAAACTGATATTGGGAGAGCTCGAAGCCGACAGCGGTGAAGTGCGACGCGGCAGCAAACTCGAAGTGGCCTACTTCGACCAGATGCGCGACGCCCTGGACTTGAACGCCACGCTGGAAGACTTCATCAGCCCCGGCAGCGAATGGATCGAGATTGGCAACAAGCGACAGCACGTCAAGAGCTATTTGGGGGATTTTTTGTTCTCGCCAGCGCGGGCCACCTCTCCTGTGCGCTCACTGTCGGGCGGTGAGCGCAACCGGCTGTTGCTGGCCCGCTTGTTTGCCCGTCCGGCCAACGTGCTGGTGCTGGACGAACCGACCAACGACCTGGACATCGAAACCCTGGAGCTGCTCGAAGAGCTGCTGCAAACCTACGAAGGTACCGTGTTTCTGGTCAGCCACGACCGCGCCTTCATGGACAACGTGGTCACTGGCATCATCGCCTGCGAAAGCGCACCGGACCAGCCCGGCTTCTGGCGCGAATACGAGGGCTCGGTTCAAGACTGGCTGATCCAGTCGCAACGCAGCCAAGCCATACGCGCCCAGGCCGCCCAACGCAGTGGCAACTCTGTCGCCACTGCCGCACCTGCAGCAGCTGTTGTCGAGACGCCTGCTGCTGCCCCTGCTCGCAGCAAGCTCAGCTACAAAGAACAACGCGAGCTGGCCGAGTTGCCCGCCAAGATCGAAGCCTTGGAAAAAGAACAGGCCGAGGCCCGTGCGCAACTGGCCGACGGCAGCATTTACCAACGCGACCCGGGTCTGGCACAGAAACTGTTCAAGCGCGACGCCGAGATCGACGACGTGTTGCTGGCCGCCATGGAGCGCTGGGAAATCCTTTCCGCACGCTGAGCCCAGGCCCAAGGGCTGAACACCCACCGGGACAGTTCAGCCCAACAAAAGCTACAACAAAGCCTGACGCATCTTGGCCAAGGCGCACCAAAATTTGTCGTCTTGCGTGCTGGCAAAGTTCACCCGCATGAACGAGCCCGGCCGCCGATCGGCATGGAACAAAGAGCCGGGGGCCAACAGGTACCCGGCATCGTGCATGCGCAGCGCCAGCAGATCGGTGTCCACCCCCACATCCACCCAGCCAAACAGGCCCTGCGGCGGCGCCACAAACTGACAACCGTGCGCCAGCGCCAGCTTCACACTGCGGCTGCGGGCGGCATCGAGCAACTGTGACAAGCGCTCAGTGTGCCGCCGAATGGCGCCTTGCTCCAGACACAGCGCCAGCGCTTTTTCAAACAACACCGGCGTGGTGAGCGTAGACAGGAGCTTGGTGTCCAAGAACGCATCTTTCAAGTCGGCTGGAGCTGCCATGTAGCCCACGCGCCAACTGGGCGCGAGGATCTTGGCGTAACCGCTGACGTAAATGGTTTTTTGCAAACCATCGAGCACCGACAAGCGCACCGCATGGGCTGGGGCCATGTGGCCATAGGTGTCGTCTTCGACCACATGGAAGTTATAGCGGTGCGCCAAATTCACCAACTGGTGCGCCACGGGCATGGACAAACCGTAACCCGTGGGGTTGTGCAAGACCGACACACTGACCATCATCTTGGGCGCATGCAACTGGGCATAACGCTCCACCACCTCGAGGTCAGGTCCGGTCTCCAAGCGCGGCACAGGCAGAATGCGCACCCCCAGGTTTTGCAAGCGAGCAAATTCAATGGCCCATCCGGGTTCTTCGACCATCACGCAATCACCCGGGCGCAACAAGGTGCGGCTGATGATGTCCAGCGCATGGGTGGCCCCCACGGTGGTGATGAGCTGATCTGGCGCGGTGTGCAAACCCATGCTGACAAGCTTGGACGAGAGGGCTTCGCGCAAACCGGTGTCCCCTTGCGGCTCGCCGTAGCGCAAAGACGACTCGCGCAAAGCCGGGCTGGCCACCACTTTGCGCAAAGCGGCAGACAAGAAATCGGCATCTAGCCAATCCGCAGGAAACACACCCATGCCCGGTTGTGGCTCGGCGCTGGGTTGATGGAACATGCCCCGAATCAGGCTGGCGGCGTTGACAGGTGGGGGGCTGGACACCACGCCCCTGGCGGCGGCAGATGAAGTTGGCATGCGTTGCACCCGGTCACGCACAAAAAAGCCCCGATTTGGACGCGCCTCGACCCAGCCCTGCGCCACCAACCAGTCGTAAGCGGCCACCACCGTGGAGGCGCTCACGCCATGCATCTGGGCACATTGCCGCACCGAAGGCAAGCGTGCGCCCGAGACCAGCAGCTGGTCACGCATGCGCGTCACAAAACGCTGCGCGAGCTGCTCGGTCAAAGGTTGGCTGGATTCACGGCTGAGCAAGGACATGGGTGGCGGTCAAACAAAAGTGTGCGGTCAATTGGGGCAATACAGTTTTCAAAATGATCTTGCAAACTGTACCGATACTGTACTCATTTCAGCACTACATTCAAAGCCATGACCTCTTCCGAACTCAGCGCACTCTTGGTGCTCGCCACCGTGAGCAGCTTCACGCCGGGACCCAACACCACCTTGTCGACCGCCATGGCCGCCAACCACGGCCTGCGCCGGGCCATGCGCTTTGTGTGTGCGGTGCCTGTGGGCTGGGGCATTTTGTTTGCCCTGTGTGCAACCGGTCTGGGCGGTTTGGTGGTGGCTTTTCCGCCCTTGCGCTGGGGCATCGTGGTGCTGGGCAATGGGTATTTGCTGTGGCTGGCCTCGCGTTTATGGGGCAGCGGCAGATTGCAACAAGCCGACAGCGCCAAGCTGCAGGTGGGCTTTGTGCAGGGTGTGGGTTTGCAGTTTCTGAACATCAAGGCCTGGATGTTGGCCTTGGCCATCGTGGCGGGCTGGGTCGCAGGGCGGGATGACGCCAGCGAGCGCACGCTGGTGCTGCTGCCCATCATGGTGGCCTATGGGTTTTTCAGCAACCTGACCTACGCCATCGCGGGCTCCATGTTGCGGCACTGGCTGGCACACGGGCGCCGCTTGCTGGTGTTCAACCGCTGCATGGCCGTGGCGCTGTTGGCCACCGTGGTCTGGCTGCTGAATGGTTTGCGCCAGGGGGCCTGATGAACCGCATGTATAAAACCCTATCGCCCGAAACCCAAGGCCTGTGGCTCGGTCTGCTGGGCGTGGTGATCTTTGCGCTCACCTTGCCCATGACGCGCCTGGCCACCGGCACGGTCGATGCCCCGCAACTGTCGCCCTGGTTTGTGACCTGGGGCCGAGCGGCCTTGGCGGGCCTGCTGTCCATCGCCTACCTGCTGATCACCCGCGCGCCCCGCCCCACCCCGGCACAGCGTGGCCCTTTGCTGTTGTCACTGGCGGGCAACGTGGTTGGCTACCCGCTGCTGCTGGGTTGGGCCCTGCGGCACGTCACGGCCAGTCACGCCGCCGTCATCACCGCCTTGCTCCCACTGGCCACGGCGGCGGCAGCCGCTTGGCTCATGCACCAACGCGCACGCCTCGGGTTTTGGGTGTTTGCCGCTTTGGGCAGCGCCTTGGTCGCGGTCTACAGCCTGCTGCGTGCCTCACAAATGGGGCACGGTTTTGGCTTGACCTGGGCAGACACCCTACTGCTCGGTGCTGTGGTCGCCGCCTCGCTGGGTTATGTGGCGGGTGCCAAAGTCACCGCCAGCTTGGGCGCTGAAAAAGTCATCAGCTGGGTCTGTGTGATGGCGCTGCCCATCACTTTGCCCGGTGCCTGGCTCACTTGGCCCACCCAGCCCATCGCCAACACTGCGTGGCTGGCCTTGCTGTACGTCGGGGTGTTCTCGATGTGGGCCGGGTTTTTCGCCTGGTTTCGGGGGCTGTCCATGGGCGGTCCGCTGCGCGTGAGCCAACTGCAATTGCTGCAACCCTTCATCAGCATTCTGGCCGCCGTACCATTGCTGGGAGAATCGCTGGATGCGATGACGCTGGGCTTTGCCCTGCTGGTCGTTGCCACCGTTTTCATGGGGCGGCGCATGGCCAACACCCCCAAATCGAACTGAACAAAGACAATTGAGGAGCAAAACATGAACTGGAACCTGGCCCGACGCGCCGAGAAAATGAACCCCTCGGTGATCCGAGAGATCCTGAAAGTCACGGAAAAGCCCGGCATCATCAGCTTTGCGGGCGGCCTTCCCTCGCCGCAGACCTTCCCCATCGAAGCCATGCGCGAAGCCAGCGAACGCGTGCTGAGAGATGACGGTAAAGCCGCCTTGCAATACGCCGCCAGCGAAGGCTACGCCCCCTTGCGCGAATGGGTCGCGCAAGACCTGCTCAAGCAAGGCATGCAGGTCAGCCCCGACCAGGTGCTGATCACCACCGGCAGCCAGCAAGGCCTGGACCTGGTGGCGAAAATCCTGATCGATGCGGGCAGCCGCATCCTGGTGGAAACGCCCACCTACTTGGGCGCACTGCAAGCCTTCACGCCCATGGAACCTGTGGCCGTGTCGGTCAACAGCGACGACCACGGCGTGGACCCGGCCGATCTGCGCACCAAAGTGGGCACCGGTGCGGACAAAGCCCGCTTTGTGTACCTGCTGCCCAACTTTCAGAACCCCACCGGCCGCACCATGACCGAAGAACGCCGCGCCGCCGTGGCGCAGGTGGCCCTCGAGTCAGGCTTGCCCATCATCGAAGACAACCCCTACGGCGACCTGTGGTTTGACGCGCCACCCGCGCCATCGCTGAGTTCACGCCACCCTGAAGGCAGCGTTTACCTGGGTTCGTTCTCCAAAATTCTCGCCCCCGGCTTGCGCCTCGGTTATTTGGTGGCATCCAAGGCCCTGTATCCCAAACTGCTGCAAGCCAAACAAGCGGCCGACCTGCACACGCCCAGCTTCAACCAGCGCGTGGTGGCCGAAGTGCTGAAAGACGGCTTCATTGACCGCCATGTGCCCACCATCCGTGCGCTCTACAAACAGCAGTGCGAAGCCATGCTCGCCGCGCTCGACCGCGAAATGGCCGGCCTGGGCCTGAGCTGGAACCACCCTGTGGGTGGCATGTTCCTGTGGGTGCAACTGCCCCAGGGCCTCAAAGCCATTCCGCTCTTGGACAAAGCCGTTGAAAAAGGCGTGGCCTTTGTGCCCGGCTCGGCGTTTTACGCAGGAGCCGCCAACGAAAGCACGCTGCGCCTGTCGTTTGTGACCGCCACCGTGGACCAGATCAACACCGGCATGGCCGCGCTGGCGGCAGCGATCCGCGAATCACTCTGAACCACTGCTCTCCGACAGGACTCGTCCCATGACCACCACCCGCCCCTTCCAACAAGTCGACGTCTTCACCGACACCGCCTTTCTGGGCAACCCGCTGGCCGTGGTGCTGGATGGCACGGGCCTGAGCGATGCGCAGATGCAAGCCTTTGCCGCCTGGACGCAGCTGAGCGAAACCACCTTTTTGCTGCCCCCCACGCCCGAAGGGGCTGCGGGCGGGGCCGATTACCGGGTGCGCATCTTCACGCCCGGGGCCGAGCTGCCCTTTGCAGGCCACCCCACACTGGGCACGGCCCACGCCTGGCTGAATGCGGGTGGCCAGCCCAGGCAAGCGGGTGTACTGGTGCAGGAGTGTGGAGTCGGACTGGTGACTTTGAAGCAGCTTGGCGAGCGCTGGGCTTTTGCTGCACCGCCCCTGAGCCGCTCAGACATCTCAGCCGAAGACCTCGCCCCCGTGCTGGCGGCCTTGGAGCTGGACGCGTCAGAAGTCATCGCCGCCCAAAACCTGAACAATGGCCCACACTGGCTGGGCCTGCTGGTCGAGTGTGTGGACACGGTGCTGGCCCTGGAGCCCGATCACGCCGCTCTGAAAAAGTTGGGCACCAAAGTCGGCGTGGCGGCCAAGCGGCAAGCCCCAGACGGTGGCCTGATCCGCCGCGCCAACCGCGAAGCGCGGGCTTTCACGGCGCCCGGCACCCGCATCGCCAACGACCCGACCGATCTGGAAGTGCGCGCCTTTGCCGCTCCGGTAGGCGTGACCGAAGACCCGGTGACGGGCAGTCTGAACGCATCTCTGGCGCAATGGCTGATGGCCGACGGCCACATGCCTGCCGCCTACAGCGCACGCCAAGGCACGATTCTGGGCCGCGCCGGCCAAGTGTTTTTGTCGCAAGACGCGCAAGCTCAGGTCTGGGTGGGCGGCGATGTGGTGGCTTGCGTACAAGGTTTTGTCACGCTGTGATCCTGCAAACTGAAAACCCCATGACTGAACTGCCCAAACTGGCCCAAATTGAGGCCGCTACACACACCATTTACGCGGCATTTGGTGCCACACCCCAGTACTGCTGGCCAACGCTCAGCCAGCGCTTGGGTACTGCCTGCTGGGTCAAGCACGAAAACCACACGCCCGTGGGCGCCTTCAAGGTAAGGGGCGGACTGACCTATTTCGAACACCTGCGGAGCACCGGGCAACTGCCCCAAACGGTCATCAGCGCCACGCGCGGCAATCATGGCCAAAGCATCGCCTATGCCGCCGCACGGCATGGTGTGGCCTGCACCATCGTGGTCCCCAAGGGCAACTCCAGCGAGAAAAACGCAGCCATGCGCGCTTTAGGTGCCCAACTGATTGAGCACGGGCACGACTTTCAGGCGGCCCGCGAACACGCGCAAAGCATGGCCCTCGAGCAAGGACTGCACATGGTGCCCAGCTTTCACCCTGCACTGGTGCTGGGCGTGGCCACCGGTTGGCTCGAATTTTTGCGGGCGGTCCCTGCACTCGATGTGCTGTATGTGCCGATTGGTTTGGGGTCTGGTGCCTGCGCCGCGCTGGCGGCCAAGCAAGCTCTTGGGCACCAAGTCAAAGTGGTGGGGGTGGTGAGCACCCATGCCACCACCTACGCCGATTCGATGGCCGCGGGCTGTGTGGTCGAAGCCCCGGTCAGCACGGTGCTGGCCGATGGCATGGCGGTGCGGCGGGCGGACCCGCAAGCACTGGCCATTTTGCAAAACGGACTCGACCACCTGGTGCAAGTCAGCGATGCCCAAGTGGCGCAGGCCATGCGCGATCTGTACACCGACACCCACAATGTGGCTGAAGGTGCGGGTGCGGCCAGTTTTGCAGCCGCTTGGACTGAGCGTGAACAGCTCCAAGGCCTGGTGGTCGGCACCACCTTGTGCGGCAGCAATGTTGATGCCAGCGTAATGAGCCAGGTGCTGCAAGCCCACGCCTGAAGACCCAGGCATCTGCCCCTGCTTGGCAGGGGTCGCTCGTGGGACAAACTTCGCAGGCCTGCACGCCCACAATCGCCAGCCATGGGAACGCTCTATTTGGTCCGCCACGGACAAGCCTCTTTCGGGGCCGATGACTACGATCAACTCAGCCCGCTGGGCCGTCAGCAAGCCGTGCGCTTGGGCGAATACCTGCGGCCCAAACTGCAAAAGCAGCCCATCGAGGCCGTGATGATGGGCAGTTTGAAGCGCCACCGCCAAACTTGGGAAGGCATCGCCGAGGGCGCGGGTTTGCCCCACACCCCCGCGGTCTGGCCGGGCCTGAACGAATACGACAGCCACGCGCTGATCGAGTCCATCCACCCCGAGCCGCTGGCCAAGCCCGACACCCCCGAGCTGTACCGCCACCACTTTCGCCTGCTGCGCGATGCGCTGCAGGCCTGGATGGCCGGGCGCACCCAGCCTCGCGGCATGACCACCTACGCTGACTTTGTGGGCGGCATTGAGGCGGCGCTCGACCATGTGCGGCAGTCACACACTGGAGACGTGATGATCGTCTCCAGTGGTGGCCCGATCTCGACAGCCGTGGGCCGTGTGCTGGGCACCACGCCCGAAACCACCATCGAGCTGAACCTGCGCATCCGCAACACGGCGCTGACCGAGTTTGTGTTCAACCCCAAGCGGCACATGCTGCTGACTTACAACACGCTGCCACACCTGGACAGCGACGCGCACAAGGACTGGATCACCTTCGCTTGAAACGCCGAATTTCCCCATGAAAATTGGGTGTAATCCCTAGGAAAAACCTTGCTCTTGCAAGGGCAAAATAGGCGGTATGAATTGTTCGTCCGCATGGCTTGCCCTTCAGACACTGGAAGGCGGCATTGAGCTCACCCGCACACCCGCCGATCAAGCCGATCGCCTGGGTGCACAACTGAGCGCGGACCTTCGGGAATGGGGCCTTCAGTCGGCGGTACAGACGCTCAGTGTGCCCCTTGAAGACAACACGGTGGCCCTGCTGGCCTGCTTGCGGCCGGAATTTCAGCAAGCGCACATGCCCGGTCACGACAGCCTGAACTTGCGCACCACCCTGGGATCAGCCGACCAAGCTGACCACGCCAATGAAGCATGGGCTTTGGAGCGCGAAATCTGGGTCGCCCTTTTGGGATCGCCCCATCGCTTTGCATTCCGTGACCTGGAGGCCCTGAAGTCCCATGTTCGGGTGCGGCGCAACATGGCCTTGGCCGCACGATTGACCGCCTTGGCTTTCAAAACCGAAGCGGCAGAACGCCCGGAAGCCGATTGGCACTACGAAGAGGAGCCTGGTTTTATCCTCAAGCCGGGTCGCCCGCTGATCAACGCACTGATCGCAGCCACACAACCCGAGGCCACCGGCAAGCTTTACGACTTCTCGTGCTACCGCGCTACCGAATACGTGATCTTGCTGGGCATCGCACAAGAGTTGCAGGCGAACCACCCGGCTTTGCTGGCCCGTTTGCAACAACTCAACGAACGCCACGCAGTGCGCTCGGGCCAATTCCACGAAGTGTTCTTGATCGAGTACGGCAGCATGGAAGCCCCCTTGCCTGCCCGCTTTTATGTGCCGGGCGACCGGCTGTGGTTTCGCAACCCCGACGAGCGCTCATCGGACGTCACCGGCTACGAAGGCTCTTGGGTCATGTACATGGGCGGCGGCTTGTTCAGCAACTTCTGGAAACGCGACGCGCCTTTCACCCTGGAGTCCAAAGCCATTGAAATTTTCCACTGGAAAGACGGCGTCTACACCGACGCCCAAGGCGAGCTGCAAATGGACGAGACCGTGGTGGAACGCCTGGTGGCACAAACCCAGGCAGACCCCAAAGCCAGAGCCAGCGTGCTGGAACGCATGCTGCGCATGCGCGACCCCAAGGGAGTCTATGCGCAAGGCGGCTGCATCGACACGACCCGCGAATACCCCAAAAACGTCAGCCGCGAACACTGCGATCTGGTGCTGCCCGCATTCTGAAGACCGGCCCTCGTGGCCTCAGCCCGCCGCGTCGGTGAGCGTGTCAGGCGGCAATCGGTCAATTTCACCGAGCAACTGTGCCAAAGCCCGTCCCGAAGCATCCAACAAAGCTTGGCCCTTGGCCGCCGTGGCCGCAGCCGCATTGCCCGCTGCACCGTGGCGGTTGTAGTCCTGCATTTGCCAGCCCAGCTTGGCGCTTTTGCCGTTGCCCAAAATATCAAACCGCTCAGCACGATCTTGCGCTGTGGATCGGAAGTTTTGCGCCAGATCCATGCGCACACGCTCGGGGCGCAGCGCCAGCATCATCGAGGTTTCGGTATCGCCCGCGTGCACGCCAA
>JAIXOZ010000150.1 GCA_027486495.1 Comamonadaceae bacterium
CCAGCAGCTCACCCACGTTCTTTTCGCCGTTGCACAGGGCGCTGATGATGCGCAACCGCATGGGGGCCGACATGACCCGAAAGACCTCGGCGGCTTTTTCAAAAACCTCTTCCGATTCGGTCAGGGCGTTGTCTTCTGTGAGTGCTGTTTTGGCCATGGTGTCTTCTATTCGAATGTCTCAGATGCCGCAAGATTGTCTTGCAAAAGGCCAGGGCAGGCCAAGGCGAAAGTCACTGCGGGGTGCGCGGCGACGACGCAGGCATCGAGCTTTGGAGATTGTGGCCAATTTTGGCGAAGTTTCAAACCATTGATTTGTTCTTTGCTTATGCGCAAATACAGATAAGCGGCCAGCCGTGCCCAGGGGGATTTGAACATTTGCGATGGCGCAAAGGCCCAAGCAAGGTCTGGGGACATACTTTTTTTGACTGGAAAGCCCTCATGCGCCTGCCACCCAACTTGGCCGAACGCCTTCAAAACCCCAGCCTGCATGCCCAACTGATGACCGCCACCGAGGCGGCGGCCCTGATCGCCGTTGGCACCAATGTAGGCATGAGCGGCTTCACGGGCGCGGCATACCCCCACCTGCTGGACGAGGCGTTGAGCTGGCACTGCCGCTGTGTGAAAACCGAGCAAATGTGAGGGCAACCATCCTGCCGCAAACAGCTGGCTGCGTGCAAAATCCTGCCTGATTCCACGCCTCAACCATTCCGACCAGCAGGACGCCCACATGCCCATGTTCGTCGACAACTCCTCACCCGGCAGCTGCATTTTTTGCAAACTGGTGGGCAAAGAGATCCCCGCCGCCATCGTCTTTGAAGATGCGCAAACTCTGGCCTTCATGGACTTGGGTCAAGTCAACCCCGGCCATGTGCTGGTGGGCAGCAAGCGCCATGCGGCCAACTTGCTGGAGTTGACTGCCGACGAGGCCGCCGCCGTGATGCGCACCGCCCACCATGTGGCCCGAGCGGTGATGGCCAGCTTTGACCCACCTGGCCTGACCTTGCTGCAAGCCAATGGCAAAGAAGGTGACCAGACCGTGTTTCACTTTCACATGCACGTGGTGCCGCGCCAAGCCAACGACGGCGTCGCTCTGTCATGGCCCCGCAAGGACCCGCCCCGCGCAGTGCTGGAGGACCATGCCCAACGTTTACGCCAGGCCATGGCCAGCCCAACTCAGCGGACGCTCTGACGCAAGGTCCGGCTGAGCAAGATCACCGGAATCAAACCCACCAGCACCAGTGCCAGCGAGGGCAGCGCGGCCTCGCCCAGGCGCTCGTCGCGTGCCAATTGGTAGGCCACCACGGCCAAGGTGTCGCTGTTGAAGGGGCGCAGCACCATGGTGGCGGGCAGCTCCTTCATCACATCCACAAACACCAGCAGGGCGGCGGCGATGGTGGTGCGCTGCAACAGGGGCGCATGCACGCGGCGCATCAGGCCCCAGCCGGTCACGCCCAGCATGCGGGCGGAGTCGTCCAGGCTGGCTGGAATGCGCGCATAGCCGCTTTGCACCGACTGCAGTGCCACGGCACAAAAGCGCACCAAATACGCCCACACCAGCCCCAGCGATGTGGCCGTGATCCACGCCCCGGCAGACGACGCGGGCCAGGTCTGCTGAATCCATCCCACCGGTAACAACAGACCCACCACCACCACCGCACCGGGAATGGCATAACCCAGACCCACCAATTGAATGGCCCCCTGGCTGATGCAGTCCGCCCGGGTGCGCACGCTGAAGGCCAGCGCCAGCGCGACGCCCACCGCCAGCACCGCGGTGATCGCGCCCAGACGCAAGCTGGTCCAGGCCCACTGGCCAAAACGCTCCCAAGGCATTTCGGTTGTCTCGCCCATGAAAGCCCGCAACATGATGAGCACCGGCAGCACAAAGCCCAGCAGCACAGGCAAGCTACAAACCGTCCACGCCAGCAAACGGCGCGTGCCCTGCAACTGCACCGGCTGTGCCTCGGCCGAGACCTGACGCGATCCGCGCCCTTGGTTAAAGCGCATGCGCTTTTGGGCGCGTTGCTCCAGTTGCAGCAAAACCACCACCACCGCCAGCAACACCGTGGCCAGCTGGGCCGCTGCAATGCGGTTGTCCATGGACAGCCAAGCTTTGTAAATGCCGGCAGTGAAGGTTTGGATGCCGAAGTAACTGGACACGCCAAAGTCGGCCAGCGTTTCCATGAGGGCTAACGCCACGCCTGCGGCAACGGCGGGGCGCGCCAGCGGCAAGGCAATCTCGCGGATGCGGCGGGACAAAGGGGCACCCAGCAGGCGTGCCGCCTCCATCAAGCCCGAAGCCCGCTCCACCAAGGCCGTGCGGGCCAGCAAATACACATACGGGTAAAGCGAGAGCGTGAACACCAGCGCCGCGCCCCAGACGCTGCGCACATCGGGCCACAAACGCCCCTGCAAGCCCAGCGCCTCACGCAGGGCCACTTGCAGCGGCCCGCTGAACTGCAAAAAGTCGGTGTAGGCGTAAGCCACCACATAGGCCGGCATGGCCAGTGGCAAGAGCAGCAGCCATTCAAAAACGCCGCGCCCCGGAAAATCAAACAACGTGACCAACGCGGATGTGGCCAAGCCCAGCACCGTCACGCCCAACGCCACCATGAGGCACAGGCCCAGCGTGGTCAGCGCGTAATCAGGCAGCACGGTGGCGGCCATCTCGCGCAAGATGCTGGCGCTCTCACCACTCCATTGCAGCCACGAGCCGAGCACGGCCAAAACCGGCAAGGCCAAAGCCAGCGCCAGCAAGGCAAAGAGCAAGGAAGGGAGGCTCGATAAACGGCGGGCCAAGGAGGTCAGCATAGTCTTGGATTGTAGGAGCGCCAAACAACCTGCCTACAATCCAGAGCATGTTTCTAGAACTGCGCCAACTCGACATCCAATACCCCGGCAGCAGCACCCCAGCGGTGCAGCGCGTGAGTTTGGGCCTCCAAGCTGGCGACATTGGCGTGTTGATCGGCCCCTCGGGTTGCGGCAAAACCACTTTGCTGCGGGCTGTAGCGGGGCTGGAGCCGGTGTCAGGGGGTCAAATTTTGCTGTCCAACCGGGTGGTCAGTGAAACAGGCCACACCGAACCTGCAGAGCGCCGTCGCATTGGCATGGTGTTTCAGGACTACGCACTTTTTCCGCACATGGATGTGGGCCGCAACGTGGGTTTTGGCATTGCGCATTTGTCCAAATCCGAGCGGCAAAAACGGGTGGCCGAGGTGCTGGAACTGGTGGGCCTGACCGGTTCTGACCAGCGTTTTCCACACGAATTGTCGGGCGGCCAGCAACAACGCGTGGCACTGGCCCGTGCCTTGGCCCCCAAGCCCGACCTGCTGCTGCTGGACGAGCCGTTTTCCAACTTGGACATCGACCTGCGCGAGCGCCTGGCCCACGAGGTGCGCAACATCCTCAAAGCCGCCAAAGCCACAGCCCTGCTGGTCACGCACGACCAACTCGAGGCCTTTGCCATCGGTGACGTGATTGGCGTGATGAACGAAGGCCAGCTGCACCAGTGGGAGGATGCCTACAGCCTCTACCACCGCCCAGCGACCCGCTTTGTGGCCGACTTCATTGGCCATGGCGTCTTCACGCCCGCCACGTTGCGCGAGGTGGACGGGCACATTCTGGTCAGCACCCCAGTGGGTGAGTTGCGCGACGTGGCGGAATGCCCCCTGCCCTGCGATTTTGAAGACGGTCGATGCGATGTGCTGCTGCGGGCCGATGACATCGTGCACGACGATGACGCGGCCGTGAAGGCCGAAATCATCCGCAAATCCTTTCGAGGCTCCGAGTTTTTGTACACCCTTCGCCTGGCCAGCGGCGACTTGTTGATGGCCCATGTGCCCAGCCACCACGACCACAAGTTGGGCGAATGGATCGGCATCCGCGCCGAAGTGGACCATGTGGTCACCTTCAACCGCGCCTGTCCGTTGAATGACCGCGAACTTTGCCAGATGCCCTGTGCCAAAGCCGAGGCCTGCGAGCACACGGATATACGATATAAAAGTATTAAATTTACTTAAAATATAAATATATAAAATTTATTTTTACCAAGAAAAGGCACGCTCGGGCATCGCCCCCAATTTTCCAGGCTCTGCCTGTTTGTCTCTGAGCTGCTCGAACGCACTCTTCAAAAAATCGCCATTTCGCAGCCGGTATTGGTGCGTTTTTTAATGGCTTATTGCGACTTTCACATTGTCCTGATGTGACAAAATTCATCTTTTAAGCATTCTTTCAGACTCTTCTTCTAAAAAATATCTTTACTGATATGCAATGAAAATGTAAATTACGCCAAAAATATGAAACAAAATTGGTGAAATGATGATTTTAAGATTTCCCTCAAATGATGAATCCCCTTCATTGCCCGAGGCTAGAGAGCGAGCTGATTTTTTCAATTTCCGGCAAGTGGTGTCAGCCTCGCCACCTCGCGTGGCGCAGGACCACGCAGCACGTGCTAAGGAGCCTTGGGCTTTGCAAGACATCCATAGGACCTGCACGCCACAGGGAAATGCTTGCGCTTTGAGCAACCAGCCAGGTTGGCTGAGAAAACGCCATCTGTTCTGGCTTTTATTGATTTTGGTGCTCATGCATTTGTCTCAATTGATGGCCAAAAACGATGACCAACGGGGCAACTGGATCCCGCCGATTGAGCCCCCTGGCTCAGTGATCGTGACCTCGCTGAGCAAGAACTCAGCCAGTCAGCCGCCTGCGAACGGAGCCTCAGAAGCCTCGCAGCGCCAAGCCACACCTGCACCAGCCATCACAGCCACCCGTGAGCAGCCACCACAAGCCAGCGGCACAGAAGCGGCACTTCGTCAGGCCATCCAGCAATGGAGCCAAACTTGGAGCGCACAGAACATGGCTTCCTACCTGGGCATGTACGCCAGCGATTTCGTACCACCCAAGGGATTAAGCCGCACGGCCTGGGTCCAGCAACGCACGCAGCGTATTACCAGTAAAAAAAGCATTGGGCACGAGACCCAAAATCTGACTCTCCAGATCCAAGGCAACCAGGCCACTGTGCGTTTCACGCAGATATACCAAGACGAGCGTTTGCGAGCGATCGACCGCAAGACCATGGATTGGGTGTGGCGCAATGGGCAATGGCGAATTACGCGCGAAACCACGGACTCATGATCCGGCCCCTTGAAGATTGAATGGCCCTCGTGCTGATGAGGCCTGCGATTTATCAAGTCTGTAGCCCTTTCCGAGGGCGATGGCTTGCAGGGCTAATTAAGGGCGTCTGCCACGCCCAATCGCCCACGCAGTGGGCTCTGCCCATGACTCAAGACTTCATGAAAGCTACTCAGGGCGTGTCCCGCAGGGCCATGATGTCCCGGCGCAAATCCTGCGCCCAGGCTCTACGGTCGCGGCCCATGGCGGCTTGGGGCTTGCCAAAGTGCACCACGGCTTCGATGCGGCGGGCTTTCAGGGTCCGCCACATGGAGCCAATCAGCGTGTCATCGCCTATGTAGCACGGCGCAAAGCTGGGCTCGCCCGTTTGGGCATCGATGAATTTCAGCGACAAGGGCTGCACCGGAGCTTCGGCCTGGATGGCGGCTTGAATCAGGTTGGCGTGAAAGGACAGCAACTCGCGCCCGTCGCTGGTCGTGCCTTCCGGAAACACAGCCACGACATCGCCATTCCTCATGGCATCGGCCATGTCTTTGACCATGCGCAGAGCGTCTTTGCGGTTGGTGCGCTCGATATAGAGCGTGCCTGCGCCCGTGGCCAGCATGCCCACCAGCGGCCACTCTCGGATGTCGGATTTGGAGACAAAGCGGCAGTGCCGCGCGGCGTGAATGACCAGAATGTCGAGCCATGAGATGTGGTTGGCCACCATGAGCGCGGGGCCGTTGCAAACGGGCTGGCCCAACACGCGCAGGTGAATGCCCCACAAGGCCAGAAACTGCAAGGCCCAGGCCTGTACGCGCATTTCGCGCTGCTCCGGGGTGAGCTGTGGAAAGCGGACATAAATGGTCCACATGCCCACAAGCACGTGCCACAAGCCGCGCAAAAACTTCCAAACAGCGAGAAAAGAACCCATGTTGGTGGTGCGCTTGGTGGTCAAGCGGCTTCGAACGCCACTTGCCCACCCACCACGGTGGCCAGCACGCGTCCGGGCAGCTCGTAACCAGAAAACGGGGTGCTCTTGCCTTGGCTGCGCAGCGCGGCATCACTCACCAACCAGTGGCCTTCGGTCGACAGCACGCACACATCGGCCACGCCCCCCACGGCCAGATGGCCCACCGAGTCTTGCAGACTGCCGAGCGTGGAACCCAGCACGCGGGCAGGGTCGGCCGTGATACGGGAGAGCACTTGGGCCACAGGCAGTCCTGCATCCTGCCCCCACTTGAGCGCCAAGCTCCAAAGCAGTTCCATGCCCGTGGCACCGGGCTCGGCTTCGGCAAAGGGCAAGGCCTTGGCATCGGCATCCACAGGGGTGTGGTCAGAGACCAAAACGTCCAGCGTGCCGTCGGCCAGTCCCGCACGCAAAGCGTCGCGGTCGCGCTGCTGGCGCAGCACGGGCGTGAGGCGCGCACGGCTGTCAAAGTAACCCATGTCGGCATCGGTCAGATGCAGCGAATTGATGCTCACATCGGCCGTGATGGGCAGGCCTTCGGCCTTGGCCTTGCGGATCAAATCGACCCCTTGGGCACTGCTGATCCGGCACAGGTGAACGCGGGTGCGGGTGCTGCGCACCAGCTCAAAAATCGTGTGCAAGGCGATGGTTTCGGCAGCCACCGACACGCCCGACAGGCCCATGCGTGTGGCCAACGGGCCGCTGGCGGCCACGCCTTTGCCCAGGTGCAGATCTTGCGGGCGCAGCCAGACGGCGTAGCCAAAGGTGCTGGCATATTGCAAAGCACGTTGCAGCACTTGGGTGCTTTGAATCGGCACCTCGGCTTGAGAAAACCCCACACAACCGGCTGCGGTGAGCTGCCCCATCTCGGTCAGCACATCGCCCTTGAGGCCCACGGTGAGTGCGCCCAAAGGCAGCACGCGGGCTTGGTGTAATTTTTCAGCGCGGTAGCGCAGCATTTCGACCAGACCGGGCTCGTCCAGCACCGGTTCGGTATCGGGTGGGCACACCAGACTGGTGACACCACCGGCCACCGCGGCGGCCATTTCGCTCTCGAGCATGCCCGCGTGCTCCTGGCCGGGTTCGCGCAAGCGCGCTGCCAAGTCCACCAGACCCGGAGCCACGATGCAGCCCTGGGCATCGATCACGCGGTTGGGCAAGAAGTCGGCAGGCGCTTGGCCCATGGCCACGATGCGTCCGGCGGCAATCGCCACATCAACTTGCTGGTCAAAGCCGCTGGCGGGGTCAATCACGCGGCCGTTTTGAATGAGGAGTTTCATCGTGTGCTTCCTAATCGGCTTGGGATTACGCGACGTTGCCCGCCACGATGCTCATCACCGCCATGCGCACAGCGATGCCAAAGGTCACCTGCGGCAAGATCACGCTTTGCTGGCCGTCGACCACGGCGGAATCAATTTCCACGCCCCGGTTGATGGGGCCCGGGTGCATGACGATGGCATCGGGCTTGGCCAGTTGGAGTTTTTCAGGGGTGAGGCCAAAGCTCTCGAAGTATTCTTGGCTGGAGGGCAACAAAGCGCCGCTCATGCGCTCGTTTTGCAGGCGCAGCATGATGACCACGTCACAACTTTGGATGCCTTCTTCGAGGTTGTTGAAGACCCGCACGCCCATCTGGGCCATGTCGGCGGGCACCAGCGTTTTGGGGCCAACCACACGCACTTCGGCGCAGCCCAAGGTGGTGAGCGCGTGGATGTCCGAGCGGGCCACACGCGAGTGCAACACATCGCCCACGATGGCCACGGTGAGGTTGGCAAAGTCTTTTTTGTAGTGCCTGATGGTGTACATGTCGAGCAGCGCCTGCGTGGGGTGGGCGTGACGCCCGTCACCGGCATTGACCACATGCACATGGGGCGCAACGTGTTGCGCGATCAGGTAGGGCGCGCCCGACTCGCTGTGGCGCACCACAAAAATGTCGGCCGCCATGGCGCTCAGGTTGGCAATGGTGTCGAGCAAGGACTCGCCTTTGCTGGCGGAAGAGCGGGCAATGTCGAGCGTGTAGACGTCGGCAGACAAGCGGGTGGCCGCGATGTCGAAGGTGGTGCGGGTGCGGGTGCTGTTCTCGAAGAACAGGTTGAACACGCTCTTGCCGCGCAAGAGGGGCACCTTTTTCACTTCGCGGTCACTCACGCTGACAAAGCCCTGCGCGGTGTCCAGGATGTGCGTGAGGATGTCCTTGGACAGGCCTTCGGTGGAGAGCAGGTGGATCAGCTCGCCGTTCTTGTTGAGTTGGGGGTTGTTGCGTTTGTAGAGCATGTTGTTATCACCTCGTAGCTTATGGCTGCGCTTTCAAACAAGCGGGGCTTTGATCTCCACTTCAAAACTGAATCGGCCCGCCTCGTCGCGGGCCAGCGCCAGCGATTGTGTCTCGGGCAGGGTCACACGGGCAGCGGCAAAGTCGGCTTGGATCGGCAATTGACGCCCGCCACGATCAACCAGCACCCCCAGCTGCACGCGGGCGGGGCGGCCGTAGTCAAAGATTTCGTTGAGCACCGCACGGATGGTGCGGCCGGTGTAAAGCACGTCGTCCAGGATCAAGATGTCGGCACCATCGACCTCGAAGGGCAAATGGGTCTGGCCGCCTGCAGACAGGCCGCGCTGGGCAAAGTCGTCGCGGTGCATGACCGAAGAAACTTGACCTGACTCGCCTGCCAAGCCCAGATCGCGTTGCAACCGCTGGGCCAGCCAGGCGCCACCCGAGGTGATGCCCACGAGACGGGTATTGGCCGTGCACAGGCTGCGCACCCCGCGCAGCAGCTCCAGGTACAGGGCCTCGGCATTGAGGGCGAGTGCACTCATGGCAAGCTCCTTAGAAATTGGTCAAGAATGATGGCTGCTGCTGCGGCATCGGCGTCTTTGGCCCCGTAGGAATGGGCTTCGGTGGTGGTGTAGCGCTCATCGACCTCGTAAACCACGAGGCCAAAGCGGCCGCGCAACTGGCGGCCGAACTTGCGGGCACGCAAGGTGTTTTCGTGCTCGCCCCCATCGGGATGGGTCGGCACGCCGATCACCAGCGCGTCGGGCTGCCACTCTTTGATGCGTTTGGCGATGTGCTCAAAGCGGGCATCGCCCTCTGCGGCGATGGTGCCTTGTGGTGTGGCGGACTTCATCAGGCGGTTGCCGACGGCCACACCGGTGCGCTTGAGGCCATAGTCAAAGGCCAGAAAACTCTGGTGGGTGGCAGGCGGGGCGTTCTCGGGTGCGCTGCTCATGCATGCCCCGCATCGGGCGAGAGCATCCAGCTTTTGAGGCCCAGCAGGTCGAGGGCGCGGTCGTAGCGCTCGGCCATGGGGACATCAAAAATCACAGAGGCCGATGCAGGCACTGTCAGCCAAGTGTTCTCGCCCAACTCGGATTCGAGCTGCCCCTCACCCCAGGATGAATAGCCCAGCGTCACCAGCACCCTGCGGGGCCCGACTCCAGAGGACAGGGCTTCGAGCACATCCCTCGAAGTGGTCATCTCCAACCCGCCCGGAATGGTGAGGGTGGAGGCGTAAACAGGTCCTTCTTGCTGGGACTTGTCCAAGAGCGAGGGCTCGTGCAGAACAAAACCGCGTTCGGTCTGCACCGGGCCACCGTGGCCAACAGGGCTCTCCATCAAATCTTCGCGGCGCAGTGGCAGCTCCACCTTGTCAAAGAGATGGCGCATGCTGATGTCGGCGGGCTTGTTGATGATCAGGCCCATGGCACCGCGAGGGCTGTGTTCGCACATGTAGACGACGCTGCGGGCAAATGTCTCGTCCTCCAACCCGGGCATGGCGATCAGGAAATGATGCTTGAGGTCAATGGAGGCAGAATCGGCGTTCATGCACCGATTTTAGCGGCCTCGTTTGTGCTGACGGGATCAGGGGTGCATTGTTTGACTACAACCGGCATACCCCGATGCAAACCCCTTTTTCATGTGGCCTGGTCTGGCTGCGGCGCGATTTGCGTGTGAGTGACCACATGGCCCTGCAACAGGCCCTGAAACACTGTCAACGCGTGCATGTGGCATTCGTCTTTGACAGTGAAATCCTGGACGCCCTGCCCCGTGCCGACCGCCGGGTCGAGTTCATCCGCGAGTCGCTGGTCGAGGTGGACGCCCGCTTGCGCGAGTTGGCAGGCCATCCACAGGCTGGCCTGATCGTCCGACACGGCGTGGCCAAGGACAAAATCGTCAAACTGGCCCAACACCTGCAGGCACAAGCGGTGTTTGCCAACCACGACGACGAACCCCTGGCGCTGGCTCGGGACATCCAGGTGCGCGGGCACTTGGCCGACCACGGCATCGTGCTGCACACCTTCAAGGACCATGTGGTGTTTGAGCGCAACGAGGTGCTGACCCAGATGGCCAAGCCCTTCAGCGTGTTCACGCCTTACAAAAACGCTTGGCTGAAGAAAATCACCCCCGAAGACCTGCAAGCTTTCGAGGTGGCTCCACTGGCGGGTCGGCTGGCCCCCCGTCCCGATGACCTGGCGCGGCCGGTGCCCAGCTTGGCCGACATCGGCTTTGAACCCACCAACCTGCAGACCCTGAAAATCCCTGCAGGCGAATCGGGTGCGCAAGCCTTGCTGCAAGACTTTTTGACCCGCATTGACCCCTACGAAGACACCCGCAACTTTCCGGCCGTTAAAGGTCCCAGTTACCTGAGTGTGCATTTGCGCTTTGGCACGGTGTCGATTCGCCAACTGGCCCGCGAGGCGTACCCGCGCATGCTGGCGGGCAGCGTGGGGGCCAGTGTGTGGTTGTCGGAGTTGATTTGGCGCGACTTTTATGTGCAGGTGCTGCACAACTTTGCCCATGTGGGCCAGGGCAAAAGCTTCAAACCCGACTACGACGCGATACGTTGGGAACACGGCCCACACGCCCACAAGCTGTTTGACGCCTGGTGCGAAGCGCGCACTGGCTACCCGCTGGTGGACGCGGCCATGCGCCAGATCAACCAAACGGGCTACATGCACAACCGCCTTCGCATGGTGGTGGCGAGCTTTTTGGTCAAGGATTTGGGCATCGACTGGCGCTGGGGCGAAAAGTACTTTGCCACCCACCTGAACGACTTCGACCTGTCGGCCAACAACGGCGGCTGGCAGTGGGCCAGCTCCAGCGGATGTGATGCGCAGCCCTATTTCCGCATCTTCAACCCGATCAGCCAAAGCGAAAAGTTCGACCCAGAGGGCAAGTTCATCCGCCGCTATGTGCCCGAGTTGGCCAGTCTGCCCACCAAAGACCTGCATGCCCCGTGGCTTGCCAAACCCCTGGAATTGCAAGCAGCGGGCGTGGTGATCGGCAAAACCTACCCGGCTCCCATCGTCGACCACGCCGAAGCCCGCGAGAAGACGCTGGCCCGGTATGCGGTGGTCAAGAAAAGCGCGGAGTAATCAGATGGCGACCATCTCGAAGTCTTCCTTGCGGGCCGCGCATTCGGGGCAAGTCCAGTTCATGGGCACATCTTCCCATTTGGTGCCAGGGGCGATGCCGTGCTCGGGGTCGCCTGCGGCTTCGTCGTAAATCCAGCCGCAAATCAGGCACATCCAGGTTTTGTGTTCCATCACAGTGTCGCAATCAGAGAGTCGAATAGAATGTTTTGATTGTATCGGCCCATTCAAGACGAGCCCCGACTGGCATGTCTTGGCCCTGACATTTGACCTTCAATGACCGATTCCAAGCCCGCCATCACCGACATCGACCCACTCCCGGATGACGAAGAGTCGGCCTCTTTGGCCTGTGTTCTTTCTTTCAATGCGAATGACCCCAGTGGCGCTGGCGGCTTGAGCTGCGACGCGGTGGCCATGGCTTCGGTGGGCGCGCATTGCATGACCGTTTGCACAGGCACCTATGTGCGCGATACCAGCAGCATCACCGATTTTTACCCCCTTGACGACGAAGCCGTGCACGACCAAGCACGCGCTGTGGCCGAAGACGTGCCGGTGCAGGTCATCAAAGTGGGCTTTGTGGGCACCCCCGAGAGCCTGGCGGTGATTGCCGAGCTCTCGGACGACTACGACGGCGTGCCGGTCGTGGCCTACATGCCCAACTTGTCGTGGTGGGAAGAAGACAAGATCGACGCCTATTTGGACGCTTTTCGCGAACTGCTGCTGCCGCAAACCAGTGTGCTGGTGGGCCACCACAGCACACTGCGCAGATGGCTTCTGCCCGACTGGAGCGGCGACCGCAACCCCGGGCCGCGCGACATTGCCAAAGCCGCGGCCGAGCTGGGCGTGCCCTACACCCTGGTGACCGGCTTGCCCTTGCCCGAACAACACATCGACAACGTGCTGGCCTCGCCCGAGACCGTACTGGCCCACGAAAAGTTTGAGCGCATCGAAGCGGTTTTTGCAGGTGCGGGCGACACGCTCACCGCCGCCTTGGCCGCCTTGCTGGCCACCGGCATGGACCTGCCCGAAGCCACCAGCGAAGCCCTGCATTACCTGGACCGCTGCCTGGACGAAGGCTTTCGACCTGGCATGGGCCAAGTCGTTCCCGACCGCCTGTTCTGGGCCCTGCCAGAAGGCGAAGAAACCGACGACGATGGCCCCGAAGTGCATCCTGGGGCCGATTACTTTGAAGTGCCTTTCAACGAAACCAAACACTGAAGCCAGAGACAAAAACCATGACCGACCGCAACCAAACCCTTTTTGACCGCGCCGCCCAAGTGATCCCTGGTGGGGTCAACTCCCCCGTGCGCGCCTTTCGCGCCGTCGGCGGCACACCCCGCTTCGTACAGCGTGCCCAGGGCGCCTATTTTTGGGACGCCAATGGCCAAAAATACATCGACTACATCGGCTCTTGGGGCCCGATGATCTTGGGCCACGGCCACCCGGCTGTGCTTGAAGCGGTGCAAAAAGCCGCGCTGGACGGTTTCTCTTTTGGTGCGCCCACCGAGCGCGAAATCGAGCTGGCCGAAGAGATCCTGAAACACGTACCGTCCATGGAAATGGTGCGCTTGGTCAGCTCGGGCACCGAAGCGGGCATGAGCGCGCTGCGCTTGGCACGCGGAGCGACTGGCCGCACCAAGTTCATCAAGTTTGAAGGCTGCTACCACGGCCATGCCGACGCCCTTTTGGTCAAAGCGGGGTCTGGCCTGGCCACCTTTGGCAACCCCACCAGCGCCGGTGTGCCGCCCGAGGTGGTGCGCGACACGCTGGTGCTCGAATACAACAACATCCAACAGCTGGAAGAAGCCTTTGCCCTGCACGGCAAGGAGTTGGCTTGCGTGATGATCGAGCCCATTGCAGGCAACATGAACTTCGTGCGCGCCAGCGTGCCCTTCATGACGCGCTGCCGCGAGTTGTGCACACAGCACGGCGCCTTGTTGGTGTTTGACGAGGTCATGTCTGGCTTCCGTGTGGCCTTGGGCAGCGCACAAAGCGTATACGCCAAAGCCATTCCCGGCTTCAAGCCCGACATGACCGTGTTGGGCAAAGTGATTGGCGGCGGCATGCCCCTAGCCGCCTTTGGTGGTCCGCGCGAAATCATGTCCAAATTAGCCCCCACCGGCCCGGTCTACCAGGCGGGCACGCTCAGCGGCAACCCGGTCGCCACGGCGTGTGGCCTCACAACGCTGCGCGAGATCGCCAAACCCGGCTTTTTTGACGCCCTGGGTGCCCGCACCCAAAGCCTGGTCGATGGCCTGACCGGCGCGGCCGCTGCGGCAGGTGTGCCTTTTGCTGGCGATTGCCAAGGCGGCATGTTCGGCTTTTTCTTGCTGCCCGAGCTGCCGCAAAACTACGCCAAAGTGATGACCAGCGACAGCCCCAAGTTCAACAAGCTGTTCCACGGTTTGCTGGACGGTGGCGTCTACATCGCCCCAGCTTTGTACGAGGCCGGTTTTGTGAGTGCCGCGCACACCGAAGCCGACATCGCAGAGACGGTGCGGGTCGCGGCTGACGTGTTCAAGTCGCTCTGAGCCAAGCCATGAAACGGCTGGCCTGTCTTGTTTGCAGCTGCACAGCCGCTTTGACGGCCCACGCCCAGTTCGATGCCAGCCGCCTCTGGGTCAATGCCGGGTTTTACTCGGCGCACTTTGACACCGACCGAGGTCTGCGCAATTCCAATCCCGGCATCGGCTTCGAATACCGCATCGACGAAACCTGGTCGGCTACAGCGGGGCGTTTTCGCAACAGCAACAACGTCAACTCGAACTATGTGGGCGCCTACTACCAACCTTGGACTTGGGCGGGCGTGAAGCTGGGTGTCGTGGCCGGGGCTTTTAATGGCTACCCCAATGCTCACCAGGGCGGCTGGTTTCCGGCCCTCATTCCCACCGCCAGCCTGGAAGGCCAGCACTGGGGTCTGAACGTGGCGCTGGTGCCGCCCCTCAAAGACCGGCTGTATGGCGCGGTCAGTTTTCAGCTCAAGTACCGCTTTCGTTGACATGGTTCTGTCCGGCACAGGACATGTGCAGGGATTCCATGGGTGCACAACGCCGCTGGGCTCATCAATAATGGGCGATTGACCGATGACCCATGGAGACCACCCCGATGAACCCGTCACGCCGCCAACTGAGCACCTTGCTGGGCGCCAGCCTTTTGAGTTTGGGGACTGCCCCTTTCGCCTGGGCGCAAACAGCGGCCACGGCTGTGCCGCTCAAACTGATCGTGCCTTTCACGCCCGGCACCGGCATTGACCTGATCGCCCGCACCCTGGGGCCCAAACTCTCGCAGCGCCTGAACCGCCCCGTGGTGGTGGAAAACCGCGTGGGGGCTTCCGGCAACATTGGCACCGAAGCCGTGGTCCGCGCCGCGCCCGATGGCGCCACCTTGCTGGTGAGCGTCAACACTTTGGTCATGAACCGGGCGTTGTACCCAGGCCTGAGTTTTGACGCGGTGAAAGACTTAACAGCCGTCTCGCAAACCAGCTGGGGCCAACTGCTGTTGGTGACCCACCCCAAAACTGGCTACAAGAACGCTGGCGAATTGGTGCAAGCCGCACGCCAACAGCCAGGCCGCCTCAATTACGCATCACCCGGCGTAGGCACGCCACACCACTTGTCGATGGAGCTGTTCAAAAACACCGCCCGGGTTTTTCTGACGCATATTCCTTATCGGGGCACAGGCCCGGCTGTGACCGACTTGCTCGGTGGCCAAGTGGACGCGATGTTCCTGCCCATCCATGTGGCCTTGCCACACATCCGCTCCGGCCGCATGGTGGCGCTGGGCATTGGCAGCGACAAGCGCCATGCTTTGCTGCCCGACCTGCCCACCCTGGCCGAAGCCAAAGCGGGCAATGTGAATGTGGACATGTGGTACGGCTTTTTTGCCCCCAAAGGCACACCGGCCGACATCGTCAACCTGTACAACCGCGAGATCAACCAACTGCTCAGTGGCGAAGACGTCCAAAAAGCATTTGTCTCACAAGGCATGGACCCCAGCGGCAGCACCCCGCAAGCCTTTGGGCAATTGGTCGAGCGCGACGCCGAACGCTGGGCACGCCTGATCAAGGACCAGGGCATCAAGGCCGATTGATGCGCGCGCGTTCAGGGCGCGCTGTCTGGGTCGGTGGGGGTGTTGGCTTCTGTGGGCAACACCAAGCAGCGCTTTAACCCAAAGCGCTCAAAGTCACGGTCAAACGTGACCATGCGCAGGCCAGCGCTTTGGGCTGTGGCAGCCAGGCACATATCGGTCCACAAGCGAATGGGCTGGGGCTCACCGCAACGCCCCAGCAACTGCGCAATGGTGTCATCCAAACCGGGTGGATCGGCCAGCAAACCCACGGCAGGCGTCTCCAGCCATTGGCGGTACATGGCCATGGCCTGCGTCAGATTCAACACATTGGGACCCATCGCGCGGGGCTGCGACAGCACGCGCACCAAACCCATCATGGTGCTGCGGCAAAACCACAAAGGTATATCAGCTTCACATACCGATCGCCAATAGCGCATGGCCGGATTGTGAAACGGGTGCGCAGCGCTGCACAAACCCACCCAGACATTGACATCGAGCAAGTCGCCCGACGCCAAACGCCAGTTGGCAGATGCCTCAGCCACGCCCCAAGAGCTTGATGGTTCGGTCATCATCTTCCTCGTTGATCAATTCATACAAATCAGCATTGGTCATTTTGCTCAGATGCAGCGGCAATGGACCCTGGTTTGGAATGATCATTGGCCTCGCCTCAAACCGCTTTTGCGGGTCCACCACCTCACGGGCGGTCAAGCCCCTCTCCACCAGCTCAATGACCAGGTCGCGCAGGGTTCGGCCCTCTTGGGCGGCACGGGTTTTGAGGTGCTTGAACAGCGCATCGGGGAAATCAAGTGAGGTTCGCATATTTGCATTTTTGCATGAATGCATCAAAAAATGCAAGAACCCAACCCATCCCACCGTTTGCCAGCCCTGAGCTGGCCCAGCAAACCAACGATAATCCAGCCCTGCATCACGTCCGGACCGGGCGATTGCTCCGCCAACGAGAGCCCCCATGAAAAAGAACTTTCCCCTGCAAGCCGAAGGCAAGCACCCCGACCGCGTGCTGGAGGCCGTCAAGCACGAGATCCGCAAATACTTCAAGCGCGAGCGCAACCGCGACGTGCCCAAAGGCGTGGACTTTTGGGACTTTGACTGCAAAGTGGGCCTGAGCGCCGAAAGCGCCGAAGTGGTGCGCGTGAGCGGTGTGATTGAAGCCGTAGACGCCGCAGCAAAAGCGGGTGCCACCTCGGTCTACGTCGAGATTTTGAGCAAGCACGGCGTGCGGGTGCTCAAAGCACAGGGTCAAGAGAGTGGCGAAAACCACTTTGACGACCTGCCCAAGGACTGAAGAGCGGTAAAGCGCCTGCACAATCGCAGCAGAACTGACCGGGATACCCGATCAGGCCGGGCATGGCCCTCTCAGTTACCCTTCCTGACTGTGGTCACTTTCACCCCAGCAATGTCACTTGGATGGATTAGCCGCTGCCGCTGCTGCTCGCAACTTGTCTTTTTTGCTCAGCCGTGAACCCTTGATGCCGCCGTTACCGGGCGATGGCGGCGGCGGGGTTTCGGTTTGCTCAAAGCCTGGGCTTTGCTCTAAAGCGAGTTCCAGGCTTTCGCGTTTCTGGATCAGCTGCCAGTGCGCGAGCGCAGCGGCGGTGACGAAGCTCACCGCGTCGCCATGCGCACCCGCCCTGCCCGTGCGGCCGATGCGGTGGATGTAGTCGGTGGCCGAACGAGGCAGGTCGTAATTGACCACCACGGGCAGCATGGCGATGTCGATGCCGCGTGAGGCCAGGTCGGTGGTCACGACCACGTCCCAGCGGCCTGCTTTGAACTCGCTCAAAACTTCTTGGCGTGCACCTTGGCTCATCTCGCCATGGAACGGGGTGGCAAACACACCCGCCTTGTAGAGCTTGTTCGCCACATGCTCGCAGGCATAGCGCGTGGCCACAAACACCAGCACCTGCTTCCAGCCGTTTTCTTGGATCAGGTGGTGCAGCAAGGCGGTGCGGCTTTTTTCGTCCACGGCGATGGCGCGTTGGGTGATGTCGGGCTGGTGCCCTTCAAAAGCTTCCACGGTGATGCGCACAGGGTCCCGCAACAACTTGGCCGCCAGCGCTTCCACCTCGGGTGCAAACGTGGCCGAAAACAGCAGCGTTTGGCGCTTGGCAGGCAGCAGCGCCAGCACACGTTGAAGTTCATCAGCAAAGCCCAAATCCAACAGGCGGTCGGCTTCGTCCAGCACCAAGTGCTGCACATCGGCCAGGCGCAAAGCATTCTGGTCAATCAGGTCGAGCAAACGACCCGGCGTGGCCACCACGATGTCGGCACCGCCGCGCAGCGCCATCATTTGCGGGTTGACCGAGACGCCGCCAAACACGGTGTTCACTTTCAAGGATTGCGGCAGCTTGTCAGCCAAATTGGCCAGCACATCGCCCACTTGCACCGCCAGCTCGCGCGTGGGCACCAGCACCAAGGTACGCACGGGGCGGCGGAAATTGGTTTGGCGCGGCGCGGCCAGCAAGTGCTGTATCAGTGGAAGCGCAAAAGCCAGCGTCTTGCCCGAGCCAGTAGGAGCGGTGGCCCACACATCGTCCGACTTCAGCACAGCCGGAATTGCCTCGGCCTGGATGGGGGTGGGGGCGTACAAGCCCATGTCACCCACTGCACGCTGCAACGCGGGAGACAAGCCCAATGGGCCAAAACTCAAGCTCATGCTTGATCCTCAAAAAATGGCGACAGTGAAAGGATCAAGGTGACACGACTCATCGCTCATCACCCTCCAGCGGGGAACGGTCAGGGACCTTCGACAAAAAAGTCGCCAGATCGATTGGATTGGCGGCACCAGCCCGCTCAGCAAAAAAAGCCGCAGCATTGAGGGCCGACACCTTCTCGGCCACTGCAACGGTGATGAATTGGTTGAGGGAAGCCTGGTCTTGTTCCGCCAACTTGCGCGCATGGGCGTACAAAGAATCGGGCAAACGAAGGGCAAAGGTACTCATACAGCATCCTCCAAAAAAGCCAAAGCCTGGGCCGGGGTTTTGACGGCCAAGCCAAAGCGTGGCGCAGCCGTCGAAAAATCTTTCACATTGCGGGTGACCAAGGCGTGAACCCGCGCGTTGACGGCGGCCTCGAGGACCATTTCATCACCCGGGTCTCGCAGCTGTGGGCGCCAGATGTAATGCAAGCTCACAGGCTCCACCCATACGGCCAGAGCGGACAAAAACGCATCCACCTGATCGGTAGAAAACCCATGCAAGGCCCGTATCGCATCGCGCTTGAGGACCGATTCGTATTCGAGCCACACAGCGGGAGACGCCACCATGCGCAAACGCGCCGAAGCGACCGCTTGCAGCAACGCATAAGACGCGCCCCGAGCACTGCTCAAGGCTGCAACCAGCACATTGGTGTCCAGCAACACGACTTTCATGATGTTGCCAATGATATCAGCGATTAAACGGCATCGGCTGTACCGGGTCTGGTAACCCTTGTATACACAAACATGATGCCCCTGAGATCGCGGGGCATGAGGCGAACCAAAGTTGCGCTGCTGCGCTGCGCTTGCCGTGACGGTTGATGTCAGTGACGGAAGTGCCGCACACCGGTGAACACCATCGCCACGCCATGCTCGTTGGCCGCGTCAATCACTTCCTGATCGCGCATGGAGCCACCGGGTTGGACCACGCAGGTCGCGCCTGCGGCCACCACCACATCGAGGCCGTCACGGAAGGGGAAGAAGGCGTCGCTGGCGACCACGGTATTTTGCAGGCTCAGCTTGGCCGCTTCCGCCTTGATGCTGGCGATGCGGGCAGAATCCAAGCGGCTCATTTGGCCGGCGCCCACACCCATGGTCATGCCGTTTTTGCAGAACACGATGGCGTTGGATTTGACGAACTTGGCCACTTTCCAGGCGAACAGCAAGTCGTGCAGCTCTTCAGGGGTGGGTTGTTTGACGGTGACGATCTTCAAATCGGCCAAAGCCAACTCGTGGTTGTCCGCGCTTTGCAGCAACAGGCCTGAGCCCACGCGCTTGGTCTCCAACGCGTTGCGCACTTGGCCGTAGTTGGCAGGCAAGGCGATTTTCATCAAGCGCACATTCACTTTGCTCTTGAACACTTCGAGCGCTTCGGCGCTGAAGTCGGGGGCCATCAACACTTCAACAAACTGCTTGCTCACCGCTTCGGCAGCGGCTTTGTCCACGGGGCGGTTGAAGGCGATGATGCCGCCAAAGGCGCTGGTGGGGTCGGTTTGGAAGGCTTTGCTGTAGGCCTCGAGTGCGCTAGCACCCAGGGCCACGCCGCAGGGGTTGGCGTGTTTAACGATGACACAGGCTGAGCCATCAAAACTCTTCACACATTCCCAAGCCGCATCGGCATCGGCGATGTTGTTGTAGCTCAGTTCCTTGCCTTGCAGCTGCACACCCGTGGCCAGGGACCCTGCAGCTGGGGCCAAGTCGCGGTACCAAGCGGCTTGCTGGTGGCTGTTTTCGCCATAACGCAGGTCTTGCACTTTGACGTACTGCTCGTTGAATTGGCCTGAGAACTGGGCGCGCTCGGGCACGTAGGTTTCGCTCAGCTTCTCGGCTTCGAAGTTCACGCTGGAGAGGTAGTTGCTGATCGCGCCGTCGTATTGGCTGATGCGGTTGAACGCAGCCACAGACAAAGCAAAGCGCAGCTTGTCGCTCAACTTGCCGCTGGCTTTGAGCTCGGCGATCACGTCGGCGTATTGGCTGGCGTCGGTGACGATGCCCACGTCTTTCCAGTTCTTGGCGGCAGAGCGCACCATGGCGGGGCCGCCGATGTCGATGTTCTCGATCGCGTCGGCCAAAGTGCAACCCGGCTTGGCCACGGTGGCTTCAAAGGGGTACAGGTTGACGATGAGCAGGTCAATGGTGTCAATGCCGTGCGCCTTCAAAGCCGCCATGTGCTCGGACGTGTCGCGGCGGGCCAGCAGGCCGCCGTGCACTTTGGGATGGAGGGTCTTGACACGGCCATCGAGCATTTCGGGGAAACCGGTAACTTCGGCCACTTCGGTCACGGGCAAGCCTTGTTCGGCCAAGAGCTTGGCGGTGCCGCCAGTCGAGATCAGGCCCACGCCCAGCGCGTGTAATGCTTTGGCCAGATCGACGATGCCGGTTTTGTCAGAGACGGAGATGAGGGCTCTCATGGGGACTTTCTTCAAAATTCTGGAGTGTTCAAGGCAAGGCCAAGTTCACGGGTTCCGGCAAGCATTCGCAATCGCATGTCGGGGCCAGACGGCGCCAGGGTCATTTCAACAAATCGTGTTCCAGCAACTTCTTGCGCAAAGTGTTGCGGTTCAGGCCCAGCCATTCGGCCGCGCGCGACTGGTTCTGACCTGACTGGGTCATCACCACGTCGAGCAGCGGCTTCTCAACCAACTTGACCAGCATGTCGTAGAGGCCTGTGGGGTCGGTGCCATCGAGGTCGCGGAAGTAGATTTCCAGGTTGGCCCGGATGCAGTGTTCAATGGATTGGGGTTCGCTCATGGCGTGGTCTCTAAATCGGGGCAAACTTCAGGGCGCAGGGGCTGGCTTTGGGGCAGGCGCTCCATCTGCTCGGCCAGGCCGTCCAGATAGGCGGCCACCGCGGCCAGTTGTTGGTCCGCAGTCTCCAAGGTGTTCATGTGTTCGCGAAAAGCATCGCCACCGGGCAGCGGGCGCACGTACCAACCAATGTGTTTGCGAGCCGAACGCACTCCGGTGTATTCGCCGTACAAGCCATAGTGGTCTTGCAGGTGCTCGAGCAGGGCGCGGCGAACTTCGACCACCAGCGGCGGGGCCAGGTGATCGCCGGTGGCCAGAAAGTGGCCGATCTCGCGAAAAATCCAGGGGCTGCCTTGCGCGGCGCGGCCGATCATGACCGCATCTGCCCCGGTGACCTTCAGCACATCGCGGGCTTTTTCAGGCGAGTCGATGTCGCCATTCGCCACCACCGGGATGCGCAAAGCCGCTTTGACGGCGGCCACGGTGTCGTATTCGGCCAAACCTTTGTAGCCCTGCTCGCGGGTACGGCCGTGCACGGTGACCATTTGAACCCCGGCGCTTTCAGCGGCACGGGCCAGGTTCAGGGCATTTTTTTCTGCATCGCACCAGCCGGTGCGCATCTTGAGTGAGACGGGCACGCCGTGCGGCAAAGCCGCCTCGACCACGGCGCTGATGATGTCGAGTGCCAGCGGTTCGTCTTGCATCAGGGCAGAGCCCGCCCATTTGTTGCAAACCTTCTTGGCGGGACAACCCATGTTGATGTCGATGATCTGCGCGCCCCGGTCGATGTTGTAGCGCGCGGCGTCGGCCATCATCTGCGCTTCGGTGCCGGCAATTTGCACCGCAATCGGGCCGGGCTCTCCGTCGTGGTTGGCGCGTCGCGAAGTTTTGAGCGAAGCCCACAAATCGGGCCGCGAAGTCACCATTTCGCTCACCGCATAGCCCGCCCCAAACTGCCTGCACAGTTGGCGAAATGGCCGGTCCGTCACCCCCGCCATGGGGGCAACGAACAAGTTGTTTGGCAATAGATAAGGGCCAATCTGCATGATCGAGGATGTGCGGGTGTGCGAGAGCCGAGTGAGGAGGCCCGATTGTAGTTGCTTAATATTTCAGCAAATGAAAGCTTCGTGTGCTAGGCAAAAGGCCCCGGCGCTACACTGGCCGGATGGAACACTGGCTCAACGAATCACTGCAATGGCTGGCCTTGCCACAGCACGGTCTGAGCACCGTGTTTGTGGTGGCCTTCATCTCGGCCACCTTGCTGCCCATGGGCTCAGAACCCGTCCTGTTCGGCCTGGTTAAACTCAACCCCGAGCTGTTTTGGCCCGCCATTTTGGTCGCCACGGCGGGCAACACGCTGGGCGGCATGTTCAGCTGGTGGATGGGCTGGGGCACCCACAAGGCAGTGAACCGTTGGCGGTCATCGGGCAACCACCACCGCGCGCTGGTCTGGCTGGAAAAGCTGGGGCCCAAGGCCTGCTTGCTCAGTTGGTTGCCTGGGGTGGGTGACCCTTTGTGCGCGGTGGCGGGCTGGCTGAAAATGCCTTTTTGGCCTTGCACGCTGTACATGGCAATTGGCAAATTCAGCCGCTACCTCGTCATGACAGCAGGTCTGCTGTGGGTGTTTCCGGGCCAGTTCTGAGGCCCAAACCCTGACGCCTCAACCCACCGCATTGCGCAGTGGCTGGTCACTGACCCAGCTGCGCAAGTTGTCCAAAAACATCTGAGCCACCCTGTTTTCGTTGCCATCCGAATGGCCCGCTGCGTGCGGCGTGACCATGACCTGGGGCATGGCCCACAAAGGGGAATCAGCGGGCAAGGGTTCGTGCGCAAAAACATCCAAAAACGCACCGCCCAAATGCCCGCTTTGCAGCGCCGACACCAAGGCTTCTTGGTCGACCACTTCGCCACGCGCCACATTGATCAGGTGCGCACCAACAGGCAGCGCCGCCAAGGCGCGTGCATCCACCAACTGGCGGGTTTTGTCGGTCAGGGGGCAGGCCAAAATGAGCCAGTCGGTGCGCGGCCAAACCGATGGCATTTGCTCAAAGCTGACCATCTGTACCCCATTTGTAGGCTCGTGTATGGCGGCATCCACGCGCTGGCGCACCGCCACCACTTGCAGCCCCAACGATGTCAACCAGTGACCCAGCGTTTGGCCAATCGGCCCCCAGCCCACGATGGTGGCCGTCTGGCCTGGCAAGTCGCGCGGCATGCGCGGCCCCATCAAGGGGATCCACTGGCGCGCTTGCTGCTCGGCCATGAGCATCGGAAAGCGCCGTGCCAAGGCCAGCAAACCCGCCAGCGCCACGGTGGCCACCACCTGGGCATTGGCCCCGGACGAGGTAGACAACTGCACCCCCCTGGCCAGCAAATCCTGGTAAATCTGGCGGTCTGCGCCTGCGGAGTGAATGTGCACCCAACGCAGCCCAGACGAGCGGCGCAGCAAGTCATAGACCTGCTGCAAGGCTGGGTGGATTTCATGCTTGGTCGAGGTGCCTGTGACTTCACGCGAAATGAAGGCCACATCGGCATCGGTGCGCTGCTCGGCCACGGCCTTGTTCAGCGCCAGCAACTCGTAAGCGTGGCCCCGCATGGCGTGCGCCACCGCATCACTCAGCTGGGCGATGCTGGCCTCGGACATCAGGATGCGACAGGGCGCAGCAGCCGGGTAGTTCACACCGGTCCTCAAGTCTTGTAACTCGGGTCCATGCGGTCGAGTTTGCGCAGCAAGGCGGGCCATTCCATGAGGCCATAGGGTCTGCGGGTGCTGGGCTGGTAGTTGTTCCAGGTCTCTTCCAGCACATCGGGCGCCACTTTGACGAAAGGCGTGTTGCAGGCCATGGCTGCGAGTTGTGAATGGCAAGCCAGCTCGAGGCGGTGCATCCAATTAAAGGCTTCGCCCACACTGCGCCCCACCGTCAAGACGCCGTGGTTGCGCAAAATAAGGGCTTCGCCCTGCCCCAAGTCTTTCACCAATGAGGCTTGTTCGTCCAAATCCAGCACCACGCCTTGGTAGTCGTGGTAACCGATCTTGAGAAAGCGCATCGCGGTCTGCGTGACGGGCAGCAAACCGCATTCGAGCGACGACACCGCCATGGACGCCCAGCTGTGCGTGTGGATCACGCAGTCCACCTCGGGGCGCGCTTCATGCACCGCGCTGTGGATCACGTAGCCGGCTTTGTTGATACCGTAGTTCAAGTCGCCAAAGTCGGGCTTGGACAGGATGTTGCCGTCGTGGTCAATTTTGATGAGGCTCGACGCGGTGATCTCCTCGTACATCATGCCGTAGGCATTGATGAGGAAAGCACCGTCTTCGCCGGGGACCCGTGCCGAGATGTGGTTGGCCATCATGTCGGACATGCCGTAGATGGCCACCAAGCGGTAACAAGCGGCCAAATCCACCCGTGCTTGCCACTCTGCAGGGGTGCAGCGCGCTTGCATCGATTCGATTTTCAAAAATCCATTTTCAACCACGGCAACTCCTTGAAGTTCAGTCCAGTTTCACGTCGGCGCTCTTGACCAAATTGACCCAGAACTTGGCATCTTCGGTCAAAAATGCTGCGAATTGATCGGGCGTAGCAGAGACCGACACATCGGTGCCTTCGCGGGCCAATGCGGCTTTCACGGAAGGCTGTGCCATGGCCGATTGCGCGGCATCAAAAATGCGCTTCATGACTGCGGGCGGTGTGCCCACGGGCACAAACAAACCATACCAAAACTCGATGGCGTACTCGGGCAGTTTGGCCTCTTGCATGCCTGGCAAACCGGGGACCAAGGCCGTGCTGTTGCGCGTGCTGACGGCCAAGCCTTTCAAGCGACCGGCCTGGATCATGGGCAAGACCGAAGGTGGGGTGCCAAAGGTCACTTGGGTGTCGCCCGCGATCACCGACTGGATGGCAGGCGCGCCACCACGAAACGGAATGTGGACCATGTCCACACCCGTCAGCTGGGTGAACAAAGCCGCGCCCAGGTGTGGCGCCGAGCCATTGCCCGATGTGGCGTAATTGATTTTGCCTGGTGATTGTTTGGCGCGTGCAATCAGGTCTTGCACCGAGTTGACGCCGATGTTGGGGTTGACCGCAATCACCAAAGGCGAGGTCGTGACTTTGGTGATGGGCACCAGGTCTTTGGGGGTGTAGTTCAGCTTGGGGTTGAGGGCCGGGTTCACCGAGATGCTGCTGGGGCTGGCCAACAAAATGCTGTAACCATCGGGCGCGGCCTTGGCCACGTTTTCGGCCGCAATGCTGGAGCCTGCGCCAGCGCGGTTTTCAACAATGATGCTCTGGCCAATCGCTTTGCCCATCGCGTCGCTGATGGCGCGGGCCACATAGTCGGCCGCACCGCCTGGGGCAAAGCCCACCACCAAGCGAATGGGTTTGTTCGGATAGGCAGCGCCTTGGGCTTGCACACCCATGGCGAAGCAAGAAAGGACCAAAGCTGAAATCAGGTTTCTTTTGTTCATGGTGTTGTCTCCTTCGTTTAAAAAGTCTCGGGCGATGGGGGAAAGGCTCAATCAGGACTGGCGATGCGCAGCACGATCTTGCCGGTGTGTTGGTTGCTTTCCATGTGGGCTTTGGCCTCGGCCAATTGGTCAAACTCAAACACCTGGTCCAGCAGGGGCTGGATCCGGCCATCGGCAAAAGCCGGCAGGATTTGTGCCGCGAATTGCGCAATGCCATCGGCCCGCTGAGCGGGTGTACGGTTTTTGTTCGAGACACCAAACAAGCACAAACGCTTGGCGTGCAGGGCTTCCAGATCAATGGTGGCGTTGAGCGTGTTGTCCACATAGCCCACAAAACCCAAACGACCCTGAAAAGCCATACAGCGCATGCTCTCGGCAAACACGCTGCCGCCCACCGTGTTGACCACCAGGTTGGCCCCTTTTTGCTCGGTGGCTTGCAGCACGGCCAGGTGGAAATCGGCTGTGCGAGTGCACAAACCCACATCCAGCCCCAGCGGCTTCAATTGGTCCAGCTTGGCCTGCGAGCCTGAAGTGCCGATGACTTTGGCACCCAACACCTTGGCCATTTGCAAACTGGCCACGCCGACGCCCGAAGACACACCATTGATCAACAACCACTGCCCGGCTTGCAAGTGGCCTTGCAAGACCAAGAGGTCAAAGGTCACCAAGAACGTGAGTGGGATCGATGCGGCCTGCTCCAGCGTCAAGTTGTCCGGCACGCGCATGATTTCGCGCACATCCATCAGGGCGTATTCAGAAAAAGCACCCGGGCAGCGGCCCATCACGCGATCGCCCAATTGCCAGGCACCGGTCTCGCTGCCCAGTTGAACAATCTGCCCTGCACCCTCCATGCCCGCAGGCTTGCTGCCGCCCTTGCCATGAAGGCCGTGGCCGATGATCAATTCGCCCCGGTTCAGCGACGCCGCGTGCAGCTTGACCAACACCTGACCCGCACCGGGCACAGGCTTGTCCACCTCGCGCAGTTCCATCTGGCCCTGGCCGTTGCTGATGTTCATCCAATACGATTTCATGGGGTGCCTCATTCGCCTTTGAAGACGGGTTTGCGTTTTTCCATGAAGGCTTTGCGGCCTTCGGCGTAGTCGGCGCTGTCAAAGCAGCCGCGAATGAGCTGGGTGCACAAATCCATGTCCAGCTCGGGCGAGGGCTTGAGGATTTCGCGGGTGATCGCCTTGGCCGCTTGAATGGTCAGGGGCGCGTTGGCGGCCAAGGCCGAGGTGTACTCGGCCAGCAACTCTGGCAGCGCCTCGGGCGCGCAGACCCGCGTGACCAAACCCAGGCTGTGGGCTTCTTGTGCATTGATTTTGCGGGCCGTGAAAAACAGGTCTTTGGCCGCACCGGGACCGATCAGGTCCACCAGGTTTTTCATGGCCGAGTAGCGGTATCCCAAACCCAGGCGGGCTGCCGGCACCGAGAAAACGGCGTCGCTGGCGGCGATGCGCATGTCGCAGCTGATGGCCACGTTGATGCCGCCACCAATACAAAAACCGCGAATGCATGCCAGCGTGGGCTTGGGGAAGTTGTAGATGCCCATGAGCGCGGTTTCGGCCATGTGCTCATAACGCGTAACCGCTTCGCGTGCGGCGCGCATGTCTTCGAATTGCGAGATGTCGGCCCCCGACACAAAGGCTTTTTCGCCCGCCCCGGTGAACACCACCAGACGCACACGGGGGTCGTGTTCGGCCTGGTTCAGCAGCACAGGCACGGCTTCCCACATGTCCACCGACAAGGCATTGTGGCGCGCCACATTGTTGAACTGGATGAACAGCGTGCTGCCTTCCAGCCAGGTGTTGACCCGCTCAGTGGGCGAGGTGTAGACGATGTCGGACATTCAAAACACTCCTTTGGACTTCAATGCGGCCAAGGTCTGGTCATCCAGCCCCAACTCGCCCAGAATTTCGACGCTGTGCTCGCCACGGCGTGGTGCTGCGCGGGCGATGGTGCTGGGCGTGCGCTCCAGCTGCACAGGCTGCCCCACCAGGCGCTGTGGCCCTTGGTGCACCGACACCACGTCTTTGACCATCTTCAAGTGCTGGACTTGTGGTTCGTTGAACACCTCGTCCATGATGTTGATCAAGCCACAGGCGACACCGCCATCGTTCAGGCGTTCGATCCAGTAAGCACGGTCTTGCTTGGCCAGACGTTCATTGATCTCGGCGTTCAGCGCATCGCGGTGGACCGAGCGGCTGGGCTTGTCGTGGTATCGCGGGTCGGTGACCCACTGCGGTGCTTCCAAAATATCGCAAAAGCGCTCCCAAATTTTGGAGCCGAACACCGCGATGTTCATGTAGCCATCGCGCGCTTTGTAGACCCCGGTGGGGATGCTGGTGGGGTGGAAGTTGCCCGCCTGCGTGGCCACTTCTTCGTCGATCAGCCAGCGCGAGGTCTGGAAATCCATCATGTACACCATCGACTCCAGCAACGAGGTGTGCAGCCACTGGCCTTGGCCAGACTTTTCACGCTCGAGCAAGGCCACCAAAATACCCTGCGCCGCAAAAATGCCAGCACACAAATCAGCAATTGGAATGCCCACACGCATCGGGCCTTGCTCGGCCAAGCCGGTGACCGACATCAGCCCACCCATGCCTTGTGCGATCTGGTCAAACCCTGGCCTGGCGGCCAAGGGGCCAGTCTGGCCAAAACCCGAGATGCTGGCGTAAACCAAGCCGGGGTTGTCTTTTTTCAGGCTCTCGTAATCGATGCCCAGCCGGAACTTCACATCCGGGCGGAAGTTTTCGACCACCACATCGGCCTTGGCAATCAGTTGCTTGAGCAGCGCGATGCCCTCGGGCTCTTTCAGGTTGAGCGTGATGGAACGCTTGTTGCGGTGGGTGTACTGGTAGTCCGAGCCCTCTTGCCCGCCCAGCGTGTCGTCGCCACGCATGTGCTCGGGCATTTGCACCTGGACCACGTCGGCCCCCCAGTCGGCCAACTGGCGGCAGGCCGTGGGGCCCGCTCGCACTTGGGTTAAATCGATCACTCGAAATCGCGCAAGCGCGGCAGAGGCAGGTTGGTGCGGCATGGCAATCGTCCGTGAAGTGCTGGGCCCAAGCCTGCGATGGCCTGGTGGAGGGAACAGGGCAGGTCAGAGATTTTTAAGCGGAATTTGAGCCCGATATAAAGACCCAAAGTTTGAATGCACGGCCCCAATGTGTCAACAATTCTCATAAATTGTTGACACATTGGCGACCTGATGGCCGTCATTTTCGTGGCGTTTTGTGCATCTTCGGGTAGGATTCAAAATGACCCTTCAACACCACACCACCCCATCCGCTGAACCGCCCTCACCATGCAGCCCGCCTCTGAAAAGACCGAGCACGGTTTACCTGTCTTTGTGGCCGAGCAACTCAAGCAACTGATCTACAGCGGCGAGCTCAAACCCGGCGAGCGCCTGAACGAGGCGGCTCTGGCGCTGCGCATGGGCACCAGCCGGGGCCCGGTGCGCGAGGCCATTCGCATGCTCACCGGCCTGGGATTGGTCAAGGCCGTGCTCAACAGGGGCGTGTTTGTGCGCCAACTGTCGGTGCGCGAAATGCTGGATCTGTACGACATGCGTGCCCTGGTCTTCGGCTTCGCCGCAGAACGCGCCACCGAGCACATCGCCGAAAGCCACAAAGCCCAATTCAAAACGCTTTTGGACGGCATGGACCGTGCCTGCGAAGCCGAAAACCCCAACCAGTATTACGAACTGAATCTGCAATTCCACGCCTTGGTGCTGCAACTGGCTAACAACCAACGGGCCCAAGCCGTTTACGACGACTTCGTCAAGGAAATGCACCTGTTTCGCCGAGAGTACTTCAATGCCCCCGGCAACATGCGCCAGTCGAATGCGGAACACCGCACTTTGCTCGATGCCATCGTCAAGGGCTCCAAGACCAAAGCCAAAACGACCGCTGAGCGCCACGTGCTCAAAGGGCGCGAGCGGTTGCTGAGTAACCTTGACAGCAAAAGCCCCCTGGCAGGGCTTTGATCCGGTTTTCAGCGCTCGTCACACGCCCAGACGCAACACGGCTTGAGCACAGAGGATCGTCTTCATCTTGGCCACGCTGCTGACCATCGGCGCGAAACCTGCCGTGTTCGGTCCGATTGAGAACCGCCCCGCCCCTCTGGAGAGCCACATGGCCTCAGTCTTGACTGATCTTGCGTTCCTTGATGATCTGCGCAAAACGCCGTGCATCGGCCTTGGTGACCGCACCGAACTCAGCGGGCGACATGGGCGTGGGTTCGGCACCAATGCCTTTGATGGTTTCGACGGCGCCGGGCAACATCAGGGCACGGTTGATTTCGCGGTTCATGCGCTCCACGATGGCCGCTGGCGTGCCCGCAGGGGCCCAGAAACCGTGTGATGTACCGGCATCAAAATTCTTGAGCCCCAGCTCATTGAGCGTGGGCGCATCCGGGAACATGGACAAGCGCTGAGGCGATGTGACCGCCAACAAGCGCAGACGGCCAGAGCGCACATGCGAGAAAGCGATGCCCGGGTCCATCAAGTAATCCACACTGCCGCCCAACAAGTCTTGCAAGGCCGCCGCAGAACCGCGGTAGGGGATGTGCAGCGTAAAGATGCCAGCTTGAGACTTGAGCATCTCTCCTGCGATGTGCGGGCTGGTGCCGTTGCCGGGCGAGCCGTAACTCATTTTGCCGGGGTTGCGTTTGGCATAAGCAACGAATTCGGCAAAAGTCTTGTAGGGGGCATCACTGCGCACCACCAAAAACAACTGCAAGCGCGCACCGGCTGCGACGGGGATCAGGTCTTTGTCGTGGTCGAAAGGCATTTTGGCCGTGACATAGGGCACGATAGACGCGCCGCTGCCCGAGCTGCACAAAAAGGTGTAGCCATCGGGGGCACTTTTGGCAGCCAAGTCGGAGCCGATGATGCCCCCGGCACCGCCTCGGTTATCCACCACAATTTGTTGCCCCAAGGCTTGCGACACGGTGTTGGACACCGCACGGGCCACCAAATCAGGCGACCCCCCGGCAGGAAAATTGACGATCATGCGAATGGGTTTGGCGGTGGGCCAGGCTGAGGTTTGGGCCTGCGCAGTGCCAAAAGCACCCAGTGCAAGTCCAGACACTGCGGCCAGGCCAAGCTGTCGGCGGCGAGGGTCATGACGGTGGGTCATCTGAATATCTCCGAATTGTTGGGGGTGAAAAAAGTGATAGCACGTTCGATTTTTTGATTATGTAAAGAAATCAAGTCCTGAACTACTCGGGAAAACCTTGCCCTGCGGGTCCAACAAACCGCCGGGGGGGTCGGGCCACGCGTTGGCGCAAAGGCAGGCACTTGGCCCAGCGGCTCAAGTTGATCCATGAAGTTGCTCCCCCAAAATCTGCGTCAACCAGGCTTTGTTGCGGCTGTTGGCAAACAACCCACAGGCCCAGTTGGCTCATGGCAAGATCATCCAAAATCACCATTTGCAGGCCTGTTCGAATAAGCTCAAGGCACCAACGCCTTTGCACAAGCTGACCCATCAAAGGCTTTTGCCGTTGTCCAACCCACACCCTCCCTGTCCCAATGCTCAACGCTGCCTTGTCTGTTTTCCTTTTGTTGCTCGCGGCCTTGCTTGCAGCATTGGCCCTGAGTTGGGCACCTGATCGCCCAGTGGATACCCTGATGGCACGCTGGGCCTCGCCCCCATCGCACTTTGTGGCTCTACATGGCATGCAGGTGCATGTACGCGACGAGGGTCCACGCGATGACCCCACCCCGATCGTGTTGATCCACGGCACCTCGGCCAGTTTGCACACTTGGGACGGCTGGGTGGCCGCTTTGAGCCCGCACCGCCGCGTGATCCGCATGGACTTGCCCGGCTTTGGGCTGACCGGCCCCGCACCCGATGCCGACTACAGCATGGCGCGCTACACCGGCTTCATGCGGGATTTTCTGGACTTGCTGAAGCTCGATGTGGTGGTGATGGGCGGCAACTCACTGGGCGGCGGCATTGCCTGGCAAACCGCCCTGGCGCACCCAACGCGTGTGCGGCAATTGATCTTGGTCGATGCCACGGGCTACCCCTTACAGCCCCAGTCCATGCCGATCGGGTTTAGGCTGGCCCAAATGGCATGGTTGGCACCGGTCACACAGAAAATCCTGCCCCGGCAATTGATTGAGGCCAGTGTGCGCAATGTCTATGGCCAACCGGACAGGGTGAGCCCGGCTTTGGTGGATCGCTATTTCGAGTTGACCCTGCGCGAAGGCAACCGCGCCAGCCTGACCAAACGCTTCCAATACCGCAGCAGCGATGCCGCCTTGGCGGGGCAGATTCCTCAGCTGAACTTGCCCACGTTGATTCTGTGGGGCAGCAAAGACCGGCTGATTCCACTCGACCACGCGCAACGCTTTCACCAAGACATTGTGGGCAGCCAGCTCCAGGTCTTTGAAGGCTTGGGCCATGTGCCCCACGAAGAGGACCCTGAGGCCACGGTGAAGGCGGTAAAAAGCTTCTTAGGCCTACCGCCTGCGCTGATCAGGAACTGAACAAGAAGTTCATCACGTCGCCGTCTTTCACGACGTAATCCTTACCCTCGGCGCGCATCTTGCCCGCGTCTTTGGCGCCTTGCTCGCCCTTGAAGGTGATGTAGTCGTCAAACGCGATGGTTTGGGCGCGGATGTAGCCTTTTTCAAAGTCGGTGTGGATCACGCCTGCGGCCTGTGGACCGGTGTCGCCCACGCGGATGGTCCAGGCGCGCACTTCTTTCACGCCTGCGGTAAAGTAGGTCTGCAGACCCAGCAAGCCGTAAGCAGAACGGATCAGGCGGTTCAAGCCGGGCTCGTCCTGCCCAATTTCCTTCAAGAACTCCAGGCGGTCCGCGTCGTCCATTTCGGACAACTCGGCTTCGATCTTGGCGCAAATGGCCACCACGGGCGCGTTTTGCTTGGCAGCAAAGGCCTTGAGGCGGTCGAGGAAAGGGTTGTTCTCAAAGCCGTCTTCCGACACGTTGGCCACGAACATGGCGGGCTTGGCGGTGATGAAGAAGAACTGCTTGAGTTCGATACGCTCTTCTTTGCTGAAGTCGATGGTACGCACAGGCTGGGTGTCGTTGAGGGCCGCTTGGCACTTTTCCAGGATCGCCATTTGTTTAACGGCTTCCTTGTCACCCGAGCGGGCAATTTTGCTCACGCGGTGGATGGCTTTTTCCACTGCAGCCAAGTCGGCCAGGCACAGCTCGGTCTGGATGACCTCGATGTCGGCAATCGGGTCCACCTTGTTGGCGACGTGGATCACGTTGTCGTCTTCAAAGCAGCGCACCACGTTGACGATGGCATCGGTCTCGCGGATGTGCGCCAAAAACTTGTTGCCCAGGCCCTCGCCCGTGCTGGCCCCGGCCACCAAACCGGCAATGTCCACAAACTCCACGATGGCGGGCACGATGCGCTCGGGTTCGACGATTGCAGACAACTGCTGTAAGCGTGGGTCGGGCACTTCTACAACACCCGTGTTGGGTTCGATGGTGCAAAAAGGGTAGTTTTCAGCGGCAATGCCGGCTTTGGTCAGGGCGTTGAAAAGGGTGGATTTGCCCACATTGGGCAAACCCACGATGCCGCATTTGAGGCTCATGGAAGGCTTTCGGTGATTCGGGGGAAGGTTCTGAAATCAGCCGGAGATTTTAACGGCACGGCCTCAAGGCACCGGCTTGGCCCCAAAGTCCCCGGTGGCCCCGCCAGATGGGCCGTCTCCTTACAATGCGGGCATGGCTCTACCCCCTGACATTTGTATCCGTGGCGCTGGCATCGTGGGCCGCTCCTTGGCTTTGCTGCTGGCCCGTGAACGGCTGAACGTGGCTTTGGTCGAGTCACCCCAGCCCAATACGGCTCCCGACGTGCGCGCCTATTCGCTCAACGGCGCGGCCAAGGCCTTGCTGCAAGACCTGCGCTGCTGGCCCGAGGCCCCCGCTGTCACGCCCGTGCGCCAAATGCAAATTTGGGGTGACCAAGGCGGTCAGCTGAATTTTGGTGCCCAAGAACAAGGGGTGGGCCAGCTCAATTGGATGGTGGACGTGCCGGCATTGGAAGCCCTGTTGACCCAGGCCGTGCAATTCCAGCCCCAGATTCAAGTGGTCCAAGCCCCGGTGGCCGCGCCGCTCACGGTGGTGTGTGAAGGCCGTGCCAGCCAAACTCGCGCCGAATTGGGCGTGGTTTTTGACATCACCCACTACCCGCAACACGCGGTGGCGACCCGCTTGTTGTGCGAGCGTTCGCACGAAGGCATCGCCCGCCAGTGGTTTGGCTGGAGCGCCGTCAGTGGCCTGACCCAACCACAGTCCGAAGTGTTGGCGCTGTTGCCCATGGGCGGCGAAGGCGGACTCGAAGTCGCATTGGTGTGGTCGGTGCACCCGCTGCGGGCGCAAGAATTGATGGCCATGCCGCCCGAAGACTTTGCAGCCGCACTGGCCCAAGCCTGCGGCCACGCCCTGGGCGGCATGCAGCTGTCGACCGAGCGGGCCGTTTGGCCGCTGCAACTGGCACGCGCCGAGCGCTGGATCGGACCCATGCCGGGGGCGGTGAAGCAATCTTTTGCCTTGGCCGGTGACGCTGCCCACAGCCTGCACCCCTTGGCAGGACAAGGCCTGAACATCGGCTTGGCCGATGTGGCCGAGTTGGTTCAGGTGATCCGAGCCAAAGAGTTTTGGCGCCCCCTGCACGACATCAAACTGCTGCGCCGCTACGAACGTGCACGCCAAGCCGATGTGCAAGCCATGGGCCTGGTCACCGATGGCCTGCAGCGCCTGTTTGCCCAACCCGGACCGGTTTGGCAAAACCTGCGCAACTGGGGCATGCGCGGGTTCGACCGCAGCGGCCCACTCAAACACTGGATGACGCAACGCGCCATGGGCCAGAGCAGATCGCCAACTCAAGCCGACAGCCAGGCCGCAAGCTGATCTGTCCTTCTCTTCTTGAATCCGAAAGCCTCTCACATGAAGTTCTCTTTCTCCAAACTGGCCCTGATCGTGGCCACCGCTTTGTCGCTGGGCAGCGTGATGGCGCAAGAAGCGACCATCCGAAAAAATCTGAGCGAGCGCCTGCCCAACCTGCCCAAGATTGACGAGGTGAGCAAAACCCCGATGAACGGGCTGTTCGAGATCCGCATGGGCAACGAGGTGATGTACAGCGACGCCGATGGCAATTTCCTGATCCAGGGCGCGCTGATCGACGTGAAGCAAAAGCGCAACTTGACTGAAGAGCGGATGGACAAACTCTCGGCCATCCCCTTTGACCAATTGCCCCTCAAAACCGCCTTCACCCAGGTCCGCGGCAATGGCAAACGCAAGCTGGCTGTGTTTGCCGACCCCAACTGCGGCTACTGCAAGCGCTTTGAAAAAGACCTGCAAAAACTGGACAACGTGACCATTTACCACTTCCTTTATCCCATCTTGGGCGAGGACTCCAAGACCAAGTCCAAAAACATCTGGTGTGCCAAAGACAAGGCCAAAACCTGGAACAACTGGATGATCAACGGCACCACCCCGCCTACCGCCAACTGCGACGACTCGGCCATTGACTCGATCGTGGCCTTTGGCCAAAAAAACCGCATCACCGGCACACCTTTGCTCTTGTTTGCCGATGGCACCCGTGTGCCCGGTGCCGTGCCCATGGCCCAAGTTGAAAAAATGCTCGCCGAAATCAAATGACATCCACACTGCCTCATTCAATGACCGAAGACCCAACCTGGCGGCTGATCCGTCGCCTGGGCTACGCCGGGCTCATTCCTTTTGTTTTGTTGGCCCTGTGCCTGTGGCTGGTCGGCCCTGATCTGCACCCCTATGTGGCCCTGTCCATGCAAAGTTATGGCGCGGTGATCGTGTCGTTTTTGGGGGGCATCCATTGGGGCGTGGGTTTTCGCAACGCTTTGATCAGCCCCAACGCGCCGCGCATCCACTTCACCTGGGGCGTGGCGCCCTCCCTGCTGGCCTGGGTGGGTGTGATGATGCCCGCCTTCGCGGGCTTGCCCCTGCTGGGCTTTGTGCTGATCGGCTGCTACGTGATGGACCGCCGCACCTGGCCCGCCGCGGGCCTGGCACCCTGGCTGCCCATGCGCTTGCAACTGACCACCGTGGCCAGCCTGAGCTGCTTTTTGGCGGCAGGTGCCACATGAGCGCTATCCACTACGCCATTGAAGCCGCTGACCTGCATGCCCACCTGTTTCGGGTCACCCTCACCATCGCGCAACCCGCAGCGCAGCAAACCGTGTCGCTGCCGGTGTGGATCCCTGGCAGTTATCTGGTGCGCGAGTTTTCCAAAAACCTGCAAAACCTGAGCGCCCAACAAGGCCGGCGCAGCGTGCCCACACAGCAGCAAGACAAGTGCAGCTGGACCCTCACTTGCAAGATTGATCAGCCCCTGGTGCTGAGCTACGAGGTCTATGCCTTCGACAACTCGGTGCGCACCGCCTGGCTGGACAGCCAGCGCGGCTTCTTCAACGGCACCAGCTTGTGCCTGCGTGTGCACGGACAAGAGCACGCGCCGCACCAACTGCAGCTGAAAGTGGTGAAGAGCCAAGCCAGCTGGCAGGCCGCCACGGGCCTGGTGCCTGTCAAAACCGACAAAAAAGGCTTTGGCCTTTACCAAGCTGCGAACTACGACGAACTGGTGGACTGCCCGGTGGAGCTGGGCGCGTTTTGGAGCGGCAGTTTCAACGCCTGCGGCATACCACACCGCTTTGTCGTGGCGGGGGCTTTGCCCTCCTTTGATGGCGAACGTCTGCTGGCCGACACACAAAAGATCTGCGAAGCGGCCATCCACTTTTGGCATGGATCGGGAAAAGCTGCAGGCAAAAAAGCACCGCACAAGAACTACCTCTTCATGCTCAACGCCGTGCACGACGGCTACGGCGGGCTGGAGCATCGAAACAGCACGGCGTTGATTTGCAAACGCGATGATTTGCCGCGCCACGCCGGCCTGTCTGCCAGCCCACGCAGGCAAGAGGGTTACACCACGCTGCTGGGCCTGATCAGCCACGAGTACTTTCACACCTGGAACGTCAAGCAACTGCGCCCCGATGCCTTTGCCCACTACGACTACAGCCAGGAAAACTACACACAACTGCTCTGGTTCTTTGAAGGCTTCACCAGCTATTACGACGACATCTTGCTGCGCCGCGCTGGGCTGATTGACGACGCGACTTACATCGAGTTGCTGGGCAAGACCATTGCACAAGTGCAGCAAACGCCGGGCCGCCATGTGCAAAGCGTGGCGCAGTCCAGCTTTGACGCTTGGGTCAAGTACTACCGCCAGGACGAGAACACCGCCAACGCCACCGTGAGTTATTACACCAAGGGCGCGCTGGTGGCGCTGTGCCTGGACTTGACGCTGCGCCGCGAATTCAAAGCCGAAGGCCACACGCTCGACACCGTGATGCGCGGCCTGTGGAAACGCTGCAAGGCCGGGCCCATGCGCGAGCAGGACTTGCTGGACGAATTGCAGGCCGTGACCGGCCGCAGCTGGGCGGGCGAGATCCAGCGCTGGGCGCACAGCACACATGAGCTGCCGCTGCGGGAGCTGCTCACCGGGCATGGCATCGCGATAGATGCTGAAACATCGGGGATGGCGCAGCGCCTGGGCCTGCGCGTTCTTGAGGCCGCAGGCAGTGTGCAGGTCAAAGTGGTGCTGCGCGGCGGCGCCGCCGAGGCGGCAGGCCTGGCCGCAGGCGACGAATGGCTGGGTTTGGATGTGAGCGCCAAGGGGCAAGGCGGCAGCTGGCGTTTGGGCAAACTCGACGAGCTGAGCGCCTTGTTGGGCAAAGAGCGCCACTTGACCGCCCTGGTCTCACGCGACAAACGCCTGCTGCGTTTGCCGCTCACGGTGCCTGCGCAAGCCAGCCACTGGCAGCTGCGCGTGCCCAAGGACCGCGCGGCCGATCAGTGGCCTGCGGTCTGACTCATTTGCCGCGCAAGTCCACCACGCGTTTGGCTTTGCCCTGGCTGCGCTCAACGCCGCCTTCGGCCTTGAGCTCAATCGCCACGCTCGAACCGATGTAAACCTTGATCTCGTGCTGCAGCTGCTTGGCGGCCGCACGGGCTTCGATGCTCTCGGGCGAAACGCCGGGCTTGGTTTCGATCAGCACTTTGAGGTCGTCCATCGGGCCTTCACGGGTCAGCACACACTGGTAGTGCGGGGCCAACTCGGCGCGCTTCAAGATCAGCTCTTCGATCTGGCTGGGGAACACGTTCACACCGCGGATGATCATCATGTCGTCGCTGCGGCCGGTGATTTTTTCCATCCGGCGCATGCTTGGACGGGCCGTGCCCGGCAACAGGCGTGTGAGGTCACGGGTGCGGTAGCGGATGATGGGCAGCGCTTCTTTGGTCAGGCTGGTGAAGACCAACTCGCCCATTTCGCCGTCGGCCACCGGCTCGCCCGTCTCGGGGTGGATGATCTCGGGGTAGAAGTGGTCTTCCCAGATGGTCGGGCCGTCTTTGGTTTCGATGCATTCGCTGGCCACACCGGGTCCCATGACTTCAGACAAGCCGTAGATGTCCACCGCGTCAATGCTCATGCGTTTTTCGATGGCGGCACGCATGTCGTTGGTCCAAGGCTCGGCACCAAAGATGCCAATGCGCAGCGAGCTGGTCTTGGGGTCGATCCCTTGGCGCTCAAACTCGTCGGCAATGGCCAGCATGTAGCTGGGCGTGACCATGATGATGTTGGACTTGAAATCCTGGATCAGCTGCACTTGTCGCTCGGTCTGACCCCCGCCAAAAGGCACCACCGTCAGGCCCAGTTTTTCTGCCCCGTAGTGCGCGCCCATGCCACCGGTGAACAGGCCGTAGCCGTAGCTGATGTGCACCATGTCACCGGGCTTGGCACCGCCTGCGCGGATGCTGCGGGCCACCACAGTGGACCAGGTGTCGATGTCCTTGAGGGTGTAGCCCACCACCGTGGGTTTGCCGGTGGTGCCACTGGACGCATGAATGCGGGCACAGTTTTCACGCGGCACGGCGAACATGCCAAAGGGGTAGCTGTCGCGCAAATCCGACTTGGTGGTGAACGGGAACTTGGCGATGTCGGCCAGGCTTTTGCAATCGCTCGGATGCACGCCAGCCGCGTCGAACTTGGCGCGGTACACGGGCGAGTTGGCATAAGCGTGTTGCAGGGTTTGCTGCAAGCGCTTGAGCTGCAGGCTGCGCATTTCGTCGATGCTGGCCTTTTCAATCGGCTCGAGGGGGAAGGTTTTTTGACTCATTCAAATCTCCACTTGATCAGCGGGGGGCAGGGCTGAAGAGATGCACCCCCAATTCATTCACTTATTCGGGGATAACGGTGCCCGGGATCTGCGCGCTTTTGCCACGGAACATGGCGATCACCTCACCGTTTTGGTTGGTGACTTTCATGTCGTAGATGCCGTGACGCCCGCTCAGGGTCTGCTCAATGCCTTCGCAGGTCAACACATCGCCCAGCTTGCCGGGCTTCAAAAATTCAATGCTGCAACCCGCAGCCACCGCGTTTTTGTTGTAGCTGTTGCAGGCAAAGGCAAAGGTCGAATCGGCCAGCGTGAAGATGAAGCCGCCATGGCAAATTTGGTGGCCATTCAGGTGCAACGCTTTGACGGTCATGCGCATCACGGCGCGACCGGGTTCGCAGGCCAGCAACTCCATGCCCATGGTGTCTTTGGAGGCCACATCCACCGCGAACATGGTCTCGCCCACTTTGTGGGCCAGTGTTTTGGAGTCGCTCATCATTCGCCTTTGAATTGGGCCGGACGCTTTTCGAGGAAGGCCTGCACCCCCTCGAAATAGTCATGCGTGCGGCCAAGAGCCGACTGGGTGTCACGTTCTGTATCGAGGTGTTCTGACAGGCTGCGTGTGGTGGCAGACTGGAGCAAAGCACGGGTGGCCACCAGGGCTTTGGTGGGCATGTTCGCCAGGCGCTCGGCCAAGGCCAAAGCACTGGCCAGCGGGTCCTCGGCCACGTCCCAAATCATGCCCCACTCTTTGGCTTTTTCGGCGGTCAGTTTATCGCCCGTCATGGCCAAGGCCATGGCGCGAGCCAGACCCAAGCGCTCGACCAGCAACCAACTGCCACCGGCATCGGGGATCAGTCCGATCTTGCTGAAAGCCTGGATAAAACTGGCGTTGGGCGCTGCAATCGCGATGTCGCAGGCCATGACCATCGATGCGCCAGCACCCGCCGCCACACCGTTGACGGCCGCAATGGTCGGCATGCGCAGCGATTGCAGGCGGCGCGTGCTGGGATTGAAGGCTTGGTCGATGATCGGGCCGGGGTCGGCACGCTCGACCTGGTTGGGACCGGGGGTGAAATCAAAATCTGACAGATCGGCCCCGGCACAAAAGCCACGCCCTGCACCGGTGATGACGGCAGCGCGGATGGCCGGATTGGCCTCGGCCATGTCGAGCGCAGCCCACAAGTCGTGGTGCATGGCGCGAGTAAAACTGTTGAGGGCTTGTGGGCGGTTGAGGGTGATCAGCGCCACGGCCCCACGCGCTTCGTACAACACTGTTGCGGTCGATTCGGTCATCTTGGGTCTCCTGAATGCAGCACTGTACCATTAGCCGACCGCTCGGTTGGTTAATGTTTTCCCTATGATCCGGCCCTTCGAAATGTGCAGGTGTCCGGGCTCCATCGTGAGCTGAGGCATGCCGGCCTTTTTATCCTCCTGACCTTGTTTTGATGTCATCACGGCCCTTAGCCGGGATCCAGCGCAGCTTGCCGGTCTTTGCAAAGGGCTGTGGCGCGCACTGGATCCCGGGTCTTCGCCCGGGATGACCCCAATTTCAAGGATGCTTCAACTTCATCGGGCCGGATCAACCGTGTTCTGAATGGTGTTGACGACTGCTAAACCAGCGCCAGAGCGACAGTCTCCGCTCAGTGGGCATGGTTATAGTCACCCTTTGATTTGACCCACTGCTGGAGAAACCCTTGAGCTACGAAAACATCGAAATCCGCACCGAAGGCGGCCAGGTTGGCATCATCACCCTGAACCGCCCCAAAGCCTTAAACGCCTTGAACGGAGCGCTGATGGACGAGCTGGGCGCCGCCCTCAAGGCGTTTGACGCCGACGAGGCCATTGGTTGCATCGTCATCACCGGCAGCGAAAAAGCGTTTGCAGCCGGTGCCGACATCTCGGCCATGGCCAAATACAACTTCAACGAGGTTTACAAAAACGACTTCATCACCCGCAATTGGGAAACCATCCGCAGCATCCGCAAACCGGTGATCGCAGCGGTAGCCGGTTTTGCCCTGGGCGGCGGCTGCGAGTTGGCCATGATGTGCGACTTCATCATCGCCGCTGACAACGCCAAGTTTGGCCAGCCCGAAATCAAGATCGGCATCATCCCCGGCGCAGGTGGCACACAACGCCTGCCGCGTGCCATGGGCAAGTCCAAAGCCATGGACTTGGTGCTGACTGGCCGCATGATGGACGCCGTCGAGGCCGAGCGCGGTGGCCTGGTCAGCCGCGTGGTGCCGCTGGACAAACTCATGGACGAGACACTGGGTGCCGCCCTCATGATTTGCGGCTATGGCCAGCTGGCCACCATGGCTGCCAAAGAGAGCGTGAACCGCGCGTTTGAAAGTGGGCTGAGCGACGGTGTGATGTTCGAGCGCCGCCTGTTCCACGGCTTGTTTGCCACCGCCGACCAAAAAGAAGGCATGGACGCGTTCTTGAACAAGCGCCCCCCCAAGTTCATCAACGGTTGAATGGCCCAAACGACCCGGCAAGCCACCAGTTGAGGTCAGCCGGGTTGTGTCAACAACTCGGGTTGCCAGATCAACCGCTCAGGCGCGCTGAAGCACAAGAAGCGTTTGTTGGTGGCGCGACCGATGGCGCACAGGCCCAAGCGTTTGGCCACGTCCAGCCCCATTTGTGTGATGCCGCTGCGCGAGACGACCACGGGCACGCCCATTTGCGCGGACTTGATGACCATCTCGCTGGTCAAACGGCCGGTGGTGTAGAACACCTTGTCTTGGGCAATCACATCGTGCATCCACATCCAGCCGGCAATGGTGTCCACCGCGTTGTGGCGGCCCACGTCTTCCACAAACATGAGCATCTCTTCACCTTGAAACAGAGCGCAGCCGTGCACGGAACCGGATGATTTGTAGGTGGTTTCTTGCAGGCGGATGGCGTTGACCAAACCATAAAGTTGGCCTTGCGTGATCTGGGCCGCTGGCAATTCGATGTCGTCAATGTGGGCCATCAAATCACCGAACACGCTGCCCTGGCCGCAGCCCGTGGTCACCACACGTTCCGCACTGCGCTCGATCACCACCTGGGCATTGGCGCGTGTTTTGACGGCGGCCACACCGGGCTCGCCCACTTCGCCTTCGCCAATCGTCCAGTCCACCGTGATGGATTCGATCTGGTCCACCGAATCGATCAGGCGCTGGTTGCGCAAAAAGCCCAGCACCAACCACTCGGGCTCGGCGCCCAGGGTCATCAGGGTGACCAGCTCTTTTTTATCCAGATAAATCGTGAGAGCCCGTTCAGCTGGTATTGGAGTCTCGGAGGCCTCACCGAATTCGTTGTGCACAGTCACGGTGCGGGTGAGGGCCGCACGCGCTCGGGTGATATGGGGCTTGGGCGGGACCGAAGCGGCCTCGGGGAGATTCAAAACAGCAGACATGGCTTGAGCCTAACGTAAAAATCCCCCGCCGTTGCCGACGGGGGATTTTGCAGTGGGGTGCAAAAAAGGATCAGCCTTTTTTGGCAGGTGCGGCCGCTGGCTTGGCCCCTGCAGCAGCAGGTGCCGCAGCCGGGGCTGCTGCTGTTTCTGTCGGCTTGTAAGCACCCGGGTCCACACAGGCGGGTGTGGCCGTGGGTGCAGCCTTGCCCTTGCCGTTGGTTTTGTAATAGTGCGCCGCCACTTTTTCGCGGGACTTGCACAGCTGGAAGTCGGCCACTTTGTTGCCGTGCGCTGTTTTGGCAGCCGCTTCAGCCGCTTTGGCCTTGGCTTCTTCGCTGAGGGCAGGCAACTTGGCAGCAGCACCGAAGCTGATGGCCAGGGCAGACATAACAAGCAGGTATTTTTTCATGAGAGTTCTCCAGGCTCAGGCCGAAGCGGTAGAAGCGTTCGAGTTGGCGGGGGTGTTCGATGCAGCGGAACGGTGAGCAGGAATCTTGCCCGACTTCACATCGTCGTACCACAGTTCATGGTGTTCCTTGGCCCAGGTCTCGTCCACATAACCCTCGCGCATGGCCTTGTAAGCGCCGCGCATGCCAATGGTGCCCATGTAGATGTGGCCGATGAACATGGCCATCATGAACAAAGCCGCCACGCCATGGATCATGCTGGCAATTTGCATCGTGCCGCGCTCATATATGAGACCGGGAATCAGCATGTCGAGCACCAAGCCCGAGCCGACCACGATGGCGCCCAAGAGCAGCACGCCGCCCCAGAACACGACTTTTTCACCCGCATTGAAGCGGTGCGAAGGCACTTCGCTGCCCGAAAACAAACCGCCGCCCTTGAGCAACCAGACCACGTCGTCCTTGCTGGGCAGATTGTCTTTGACAAAGGTGATGAAGACCACCACCAAAGACACTGCAAACAAGGGGCCTGCAAAGTTGTGCACGTTTTTGAGTGCAAAGCTCAGCCAGCCAAACAGCGTGCCACCCAAAATGGGCAACAAGAAGTACTTGCCGTAAGCGATCACGATGCCCGAGATGGCCAGCGTCACAAAAGCGATGGCGTTGGCCCAGTGGGCCGAACGCTCAAAGGGCGTGAAGCGCTCGATCTTGCGGCCAGTTTCCTGGCCGTGCAATTCGATGGTGCCCTTGGAGAAATAAAACAAAGCCATCGCGCCCACAGCGATCAGCAACAAGGCTGCGCCATAAGGAATGATGATGTTGTTGCGGACCTGACGCCAGGATTCACCGGCAGAGGCCAAGCGCGAACCGGGGTACTGCACGAAGGGTTGGATCAGATTACCGGCTTCGGGTGCCTGGCTTTTGGGCAGGCTGGTGTAACCGGTCACGCCCTGACCCACCGCGCGCCACATGGGCGCGTTGTTGCCGGGCTGAACTTGACCACGCTCGGCGTTGGTCTGGTCCTTGTACTTGGGATCGGCGTCCGCACCGGGGGCGATCTGGAAGATGTTGGCGCTTTTCACGCCCAGGCTGTTGTCAGATGCCGCTGCAGCAGCAGGTGCTGGGGCCGCAGAGGCAGGAGCCGGCGTTTGGGCCACAGCGCCCAAGGCCAACAGGGCCAAACCGATGCTCAGTAAGAAGCGACGCATGAACTTCTCCTTGTTGCTCACTTGGGCGATCGGGCGTGGTCGTCTTGACCATAACTGGCACGGGCCTTGAGTTGATTGGCCCAGCCGTCTTTGTCACCGGCTTTCCAGCCCGGGGCGGTGTAAACCGCCACACCGGTGCCATTTTGAACAGGCTTGTCAGAACGGACACCCGGCTTGTCTTGCGAAGTTTCGCCGCACGCCACCAGCAAAGCTGCGCAAGCGATGATGAAAATGGTTTTTTTCATGCTCAGGCTCCTGGTTTGGCTTGGTTACCGTAAGCCGTGCCCCAGCCCCAAACTTCGGCACCTTTGCCGCGGGCCAACACACGACCACGCAGGATGTCGGCGACCACATCGCCGTCGCCCGCCAGCAAAGCTTTGGTGGAACACATTTCCGCACAGGCGGGCAGCTTGCCCTCGGCCAGGCGGTTGCGGCCGTATTTCTCAAACTCGGCCTGGCTGCCATGCTCTTCGGGGCCACCGGCGCAGAAAGTGCACTTGTCCATCTTGCCACGCAGACCGAAGGTGCCACTGGATGGGAACTGGGGGGCACCAAATGGGCAGGCATAGGAGCAGTAGCCGCAGCCAATGCAGATGTCCTTGTCGTGCAGGACCACGCCCTCTTCGGTCTTGTAGAAGCAATTGACCGGACAGACCGCCATACAAGGCGCGTCGGAACAATGCATACACGCCACCGAGATCGACTTTTCACCGGGAACGCCGTCGTTCAGGGTTACCACGCGGCGGCGGTTCACACCCCATGGGACTTCGTGTTCGTTTTTGCAAGCGGTGACGCAGCCGTTGCATTCGATGCAGCGCTCTGCATCGCAAATAAATTTCATTCGTGCCATCGTGTTCTCCTGGGGCGCTTAGGCTTTTTCGATGTTGCAGATGGTGGTCTTGGACTCTTGCATCATGGTGACGCTGTCATAACCGTAGGTGGTGGCGGTGTTGACCGCCTCGCCGCGCACGATGGGCGCAGCACCTTTGGGGTAGTGCGCCAGCATGTCGGCACCTTGCCAACGACCAGAGAAGTGGAAAGGCATCCACACCGTTTCCGTGTCCACGCGCTCGGTGACCAGGGCCTGAACGTCGAGTCGAGCGCCGGTAGCACCGGTCAACCATACGCGGTCGCCGTTGCGAATGCCCCGGTCTGCGGCCGTCTTGGGGTGGATCTCGACATAGGCCTCTTGCTGCAACTCGGCCAGCCAGGGGTTGGCGCGGGTTTCCTCGCCACCGCCCTCGTACTCAACCAAACGACCCGAGGTCAAGATGAGTGGGTACTTTTCGTGGGCTTTGTCAGCGATGTTCTTGTCCTGTACGGTTTTGTACAGGGTGGGCAGACGCCAGAAGGCCTTGCGGTCGTCGTGCGTGGGGTACTTGGCCATCATGTCTGGACGCGTGCCATACAAAGGCTCGCGGTGCTGCGGAATCGGATCGGGGAAGTTCCAGACCACGGCACGCGCCTTGGCATTGCCAAAGGGGTGGCAGCCATGGCCTTTCATGAACACGCGGATCATGCCGCCCGACGAATCGGTCTTCCAGTTTTTGCCTTCGGCCTTGGCTTTTTCGGCCTCGGTCAGCTCGTCCCACCAACCCAATTTCTTGAGCAGGATGTGATCAAGTTCGGGGTAGCCGGTGGTGATGTCCGCGCCCATGGAGTGCGAACCGTCTTCGGCCAACAGGCTCTTGCCTTCACGTTCCACGCCAAAGTTGGCGCGGAAGTTACCGCCGCCGTCCATGACGTGCTTGGAGGTGTCGTACAGGTTGGGCGAACCGGGGTGCTTGAGTTCGGGCGTGCCGTAGCAAGGCCATGGCAGACCGAAGTAGTCGCCGGTGAAGTCGTAGCCGGTTTCCTTGTCTTTGCCGCCTTTGGCTTTCAAGGTCTTCACGTCGAACACATTCATGTTCTTCATGTGGGCCTTCAGGCGCTCTGGGCTTTGGCCGGTGTAGCCAATGGTCCAGACGCACTTGTTGATCTCGCGCAGGATGTCCTCGGGCACAGGCTCGTCCATGCCGCCGACTTGCTGCATCTTGTAGTTCTTGGACAGCTCTTTGGCAAAGCCCAATTTCTCTGCCAGCTGGTGCATGATCATGTGGTCCGAGCGGCTTTCCCACAAAGGCTCGATCACCTTCTCGCGCCACTGGATGGAGCGGTTGGAGGCGGTGCAAGAACCACTGGTTTCGAACTGGGTCGCAGCGGGCAACAGGTACACCGCGCGGTTGGGGTTCAGGTCTTCGGCTTTGCCGGGCATGGCGGCCATGGCCGCTGTGGCCGATGGATACGGATCGACCACCACCAACAAGTCCAGCTTGTCCATGGCGCGCTTCATGTCCAAACCACGGGTCTGCGAGTTGGGCGCATGGCCCCAATAGAACACACCACGCAGGTTGCTGTCTTGGTCAATCAGCTCGTTGTTCTCGAGCACGCCATCGATCCAGCGGGACACGGTGATGCCGTTTTTGCCCATCATGGCAGGCGATGCAAACTGCTTTTTGATCCACTCGAAATCCACACCCCAAGTGCTGGCAAAGTGCTTCCACGAGCCTTCGGCCAGGCCGTAGTAGCCAGGCAGCGAATCGGGGTTGGGGCCGACGTCGGTCGCGCCTTGCACGTTGTCGTGGCCACGGAAAATGTTGGTGCCGCCGCCGGTCTTGCCGACGTTGCCCAAGGCCAATTGCAAGATGCAAGAAGCACGCACGATGGCGTTGCCAATCGTGTGCTGGGTCTGGCCCATGCACCAGACAATGGTGCCGGGGTTGTTCTCGTGCAGCATCTTGGCGATCTTGAAGACTTGCTCTTCTTTGACGCCGCAGGCCTCTTCCACTTTGTCGGGTGTCCACTTGGCCAGCACTTCGGTCTTGATCGCGTCCATGCCGTAGACGCGGTCGTTGATGTATTTTTTGTCTTCCCAGCCGTTCTTGAAGATGTGATAAAGCACACCAAACAGGAAAGGAATGTCGGTGCCCGAGCGGATGCGCACGTACTCGTCGGCTTTGGCGGCGGTGCGGGTGAAGCGTGGGTCGACCACGATCATCTTGCAGCCGTTTTCCTTGGCGTGCAGCATGTGCAACATCGACACAGGGTGGGCCTCGGCAGCGTTGGAGCCAATGTACAAAGCGACCTTGCTGTTTTGCATGTCGTTGTACGAGTTGGTCATGGCGCCATAACCCCAAGTATTGGCCACACCGGCCACGGTGGTGGAGTGGCAAATACGGGCTTGGTGGTCGCAGTTGTTGGTGCCCCAGAAGCTCACGAACTTGCGCAACAAATAAGCTTGTTCGTTGTTGTGTTTGGAGGAGCCCACGTAATAAATGCTGTCAGGGCCGCTGGCCTTTTTCAGCTCCAGCATTTTGGCGCTGATTTCATTCAGGGCCACGTCCCAGCTGATGCGCTCGTATTTGCCGTTGACCAGCTTCATGGGGTAGCGCAGGCGGTACTCGCCGTGGCCGTGTTCACGGATGGCCGCGCCCTTGGCGCAATGCGCTCCCAGGTTGATGGGCGAATCGAACACGGGTTCCTGGCGCACCCAGACACCGTTTTCCACCACCGCATCGATGGCGCAACCCACCGAGCAGTGGGTGCAGATGGTGCGTTTGACTTCAACCTTGCCCGCGCCCGTGATGGACTTGGCGGTGGCGGCCTGCGCTTTTTGAACCAGGCTCAACTGAGATGCGGCCAAGCCCACCCCCACGCCCAAGCCAGAGCGGCGCAGAAAGCTGCGGCGGTCCAAGGTGGGCAAGGCCTGCGACAAACCACGGCGCAAGCTGTGGATGAAGGGAGACGACGTGGCATCAGACGTGCCGGAGGATTTTTTGGTCAGCAACATGGAAGGCTCCAGTTGGGGATAAACAGGAAAGAGAGAGGACCGGTCAGACGCGGGTGGTCTTGTAATACTGCTGGACGTGCTCGCTCAGGGTGTAACCACCGCCGCGGGTGGGCTTGGGCAAGGCCGTGGCCACTGGCGCGACCTGCTTGACAACACCCGGCAAAACGGCTGTCGCTGCAGCCACAGCTCCAACGGTGGCCGCACTCGAAAACAAGGTGCGACGTGAAAGGGATGAAGTTTTGGATGACATCGAGCACTCCGGAAAATGAAAAGGCACGACAAGCTCAAAAAGCCTTGTCATGCAAATGTTTACATAGGGTGTGATGGTACTGCCACTTGTGCAAATCATCAGGGTGAAAACCCTTGGATGTTGATGCAAGTCAAGTTGGCGAAACGAATCTCAATGACCGAGCCGATGTGTACTGGCCCACACAGGCCCCTCAGGTCATGCACTGCGATCACTCGGTTTTGTCGTCTTTGCCCGAAGAGAAATAATCAAACACAGCCAAACCCAGGCCCCCCAACAAAATCAGGGTGATGTCCAGCTGGGGCAGCTTGAAAATATAGGGCAACAAGAAAGCCGCCATCAGGGCAAGGCCCACGAGGCCAGTGAAGCGTTCAAGCGATTTCATGCCAGATTCCTTTTGACAAATTCAGTCACCAGCCAACGCGCAGAGCGCAGCAAGCGGGCATCGTTTTGGTGAGCACCAACGGCCTGCACACCCAATGGCAAGCCATTGGACAGGTTCATCAGCGGCAAGTTGAGGCTGGGCAGACCGGCAAAACTCCAGGTGGTTTGCATGATCGGGTTGCCCGTAGATGCCAGCCCCAAAGGGGCCGTGCCCAGCGCGGCTGGGCACAAGATGGCGTCATAAGTGGCGAAGTACTCGTCAAAAGCAGTCATGACGTGAAACTGTCGGTCTTTGGCCACCAGGTAATCGGTGACCGGGATGGTCATGGCTTTTTCGATACGCGCTTGCAGGGGCTCGCTCAACCGTTCGCGGCTGTGCAGCCATTCTTTTTGCAGGCAAAACGCCAGCTCGGACTCGTTGATGGTCGCCAGCCATGGCGCCACATTGCGCACGATGTCGGGCAAGGACGCATGGGTGACGCAGTCACCCAGATGGTCGACAAAAGCCTCATAGGCTTCGCGAGCTTCCGGGTCGACTTGGTCCCACCAAGGGGTTTTGACGAAGCAAAACTTGGGGGGCAGCGGTGGCTCAGAAACCGCGACATCGTACAAACGGCGTGGGGCCTGGCGTGCGGTGGCGGCGTCATGACCGTCGTCACCCGTCAAGATTTCGGCCACCCAAGCGATGTCTTCCAGGTTGCGCGCAAAAACGCCCACTTCGTCGAGTGAAGGGGACTGGTCAAGCACACCGGTGCGCGGCAGCAACCCGCGTGAGGGCTTGTACGCATAGACCCCGCAATACGAGGCCGGGCGGATCACCGAGCCGTTGGTTTGGGTGCCCAGTGCCACCGGCACCATGCCAGCGGCCACGGCAGCGGCAGAGCCGCTGGAGGAGCCGCCCGGCGTATGCGCCGTGTTGTGCGGGTTGCAAGTCGGGCCCGCCTGGGTGGTCGCAAATTCCGTGGTGACAGTTTTGCCGAAAATCACGGCACCGGCAGCACGCAAGCGCGACACCACGCTGGCATCACCCACCGAGTAACGGCCTTGGTGGATGGCGCTGCCGTATTCGGTAGGGAAGTCCATGGTGTCGATGATGTCCTTGACCGCCACCGGCACGCCGTACAAAGGGCCAGGCAAATGGCCCGCCGTGCGGTCGCGTTGCAGGTTATCGGACTGCAGCGCCACCACCCGGTCATCGCGGTGCGCGAAGGCGTGGATCTTGTCATCCGCCGCATCCACAAACTGACCCAGTTTGACGGTGAACTCCTCCACCGTCTCTTGGCCGCTGAGCAGGTGCTCACGGATTTGCAGGGCCGTGAGTTCCGAAACGCTGAGGGGATTGGCACTCATCACTGCGGCTTGAAGAAATCAGGGTTGACCACCGACTCGTCGTTGGGATCACGCTCCATCTCAACCGACTGGTCGAAGAACACCTCTGGCAAATAGGTCACCATGGCTGGGAAGACATAGGTCATCGCCAATGTGAACAAAATGATGTAAACAAAAGGCATGCACCCGCTGAAGATGGTGTTCAGTTGCAGGCTTTTGGGTGCAACCCCTTTCAGATAATAGGCCGACATCGCCATCGGCGGGGTCAAGAAAGCGGTCTGCAAGTTCACAGCGATCAAGATGCCGAACAAGATCGGGTCAATGCCATACAAGGGCAGCAAAGGCAAGAAGATGGGCACGAAGATGATGATGATCTCGCTCCACTCCAAAGGCCAACCCAAGATGAAAATCAAGAACTGGGACAACAGCAAGAACTGCAAAGGCGACAGGTTCAAGGCCAGCATGAAGTCCTTGACCAAATTCTCACCGCCCAAGTAACCAAACACCGATGCGAAAGTGGCCGAACCGACAAAAAGGAAACACACCATGGCCGAGGTGCGGGCCGTGAGGTAAACCGACTCGCGCAACCGTTGCCAAGTGAAGGCGCGGTAGACGATGGCCAAGATGATGCCGCCCAGAACGCCCATGGCGGCCGCTTCGCTGGGTGTCGCCAAACCAAACAAAATCGAGCCCAACACCGACATGATCAAGACGGCCAATGGCACAAAGGCCTTCAACACCATGACAATGCTATCCCAGACGGAGTAATCGTAGACATCTTTGGGCTTGGGACACAAAGAGGGATTGAGCGTGGCGCGAACAATGATGTAAATCAGGTACAGAAACGCCAATGTGAAACCGGGGATGATGGCCGCTGCATACATCTTGACCACCGAAACGCTGGCTGTGGCCGCATACACGATGAGCAAGATGGAGGGTGGGATCAAGATGCCCAAAGTGCCGCCAGCCGTGATGACACCACTGGCCAGTTTTTCGTCATAACCGGCTTTGAGCATCGCCGGCAAGGCGATCAGGCCCATCAGGGCCACCACCGCACCCACAATGCCGGTGGCTGTCGCAAACAGCGTGCAAGTGACCAGTGCAGCCACGGCCATCGAGCCAGGAACGCCTCGCAAGCCCACCTGCAAACTCAAAAACAACTTGTCCAGGATGTTGGCCCGCTCAATGATGTAACCCATGAACAAAAACAAGGGTATCGATATGAGCACATCGTTGTTCATCACACTGAAGGTGTTTTGTGTGAACAGGTACAAGATGCGGTTGTCCCAAATCAACTGGTCGGGCGTGAAATAGGCGTAAAAGCCAAAGCCCATGCCCATGGCCATCATCGTGAAGGCGATCGGGAAACCGAAAAAGATAAAGACAATGAAGAGCCCCAACATTAAAAGGGCGACAAACGGATCACTCATGATGAGGCTTTCTCAGCGTGTTGTTTGATCAACACTTGTTCAAGTTCTTCGACATCGCTGCCGCGCGACAACCACTCGCCCGTGCGGATGCACACCAGGCAACGCATGACCTCTGCGGCACCCGCAATCAACAAGGTCACACCGGCTACAAAAATGATCGACTTCAGGGGCCAAACAGGCACACCTGCTGGGCTGTTCACGCTGGACTCCAAAATGCGGGCGCTTTCGTAGGCGTATTGGCCACCGGTGAACACCATGGCAAAAATGCCGGGAAAGAAAAACAGGAAGTACAAAGCCAAATCCACTTTGGCTTGCGTGCGGTTGGACCAGTTGCGATAAAAGAAATCGCCGCGCACATGCGAGTTGCGCGAAAGGGCATAAGCACCTGACATCATGAACATGGCGCCATACAACATGTAACTCATGTCAAACGCCCACACGGTGGGGCTGTTCAGCACATACCGCATGAACACCTCAAAACAGGTGGATGCGGTCAGGATCAATACACACCAAGAAAAGGCATGACCAATCGACTTGTTGAGGATGTCAATCCTTCGAATCCAAACTTCCATGCGACTTACCTCTAGACAGACAAAAACAAAGGCTGCCGGAATTGATTCCGACAGCCTTGGGGAGGACTCTACGATCAGACTGGCAGTTTGGTTTTCTGCACGTGCTCGTAGGCCATACGGTAGTTGGCTTCGTTGGTGAAGTGGTAGAAGCCCACGCGGCGTGACCAGGCCTTGAACGAATCGTTCACTTCCTTGAACATATCAACTTCTGCCTCAAGCTTGGCAGTGACTTTGTCCCATGCAGCCAACTGACCTTTGTAAACGTCAGCCGATGTGCGCGACACCTGAACCTTGTGCTTGACGATCAACTCCTGCAAGTCTTTGGAGTAGTTTTGGTGAGCCAAGGCGGTCGATGCGGTCGATGCGGCTTCTGCGGCGTACTTCAGGATGGCCTTCAGGTCAGCAGGCAAAGCGTTGTACTTGTCCTTGTTGAAGATGATCTCGAAGAATTCCTGGGCTTGGTGGAAGGAACCCATGGAGTAGAACTTGGCCACGTCTTGTGCACCAAAGCGCATGTCGGCTGTGGGGTTGTTGAATTCGAAGGCATCGATCACACCACGCTGCATGGCGGGAACGATCTCACCACCTGGCAACTGGGCCACGGCCATGCCCATTTCTTGCAGCATGTCGGCAGCCAAACCAATCGTGCGGTACTTGAAACCTTTCAAGTCGGCAGCCTTCTTGGGTGGGGCCTTTTTGAACCAACCCAATGGCTGGGACGGCATGGGGAAGGAGAAGAAGCCAACGACGTTGAGGTTCATCTTGGCGACCAGTTTGTCCCACAGTTGCTGTCCACCACCGGCCTGAATCCAGCTCAAACCGATATCGGGGGTGGCGCCGCTCACGGGGCCTGTGCCGAACAATGAGGCCGATTTGTTCTTGCCGTACCAGTAGCCGGACACGTGGTGACCGCCGTCGAGCACGCCTTTGCTCACGGCATCGATGATTTCGAAAGGCTTGACCACAGCACCTGCAGGCAGATATTCGATTTTCAGGCGACCACCGGACATTTCATTGACGCGGGTGACGTACTGCTGCGCCATCTCGCTGAAAATTTCGTTGGTGCCCCACGAACCTTGCATCTTGAAGACGATGGGGGCCTGGGCCACGGCGATCATGGGCACGCCAGCCAGCGGTACAGCCACGGCTGCAGTGGCGGCTTTGCCGAAGAAACGGCGGCGGCTGGCTTCAGGGGCATCGATTTTTGTCGATGGGAGGTCTTGCTGGACTTGGGTCATGGATGGTCTCCTGTTTAAACGTTCAAGCGCGAAAAAATACCGATCAGTTTTTGATTATGAATCTGACTTGGGCTTTGCCCCTAAGTGAAAACCCGCAATTGGGTCGTCATTTTTTTCAGGTCGAACTGCAAAAAGATTCAATTCACCAAATCGAAGCCCTGTGTCTCCACCCCCATGAAGGCCGCTGTGAAGTTGGCCAGTCGGGCATAAAACACAGCTTGAGGATGGGCCTGAATGGCCTGACACATGGGCGACACCCAGGGCTGAACATGTTGGCTGAAAAAAGACATTTGCTGCGTGAGGTTGGACACCGTCACATCGTCGCCGGCAATCAGGTAGCGCATCACCTCGAACACATAGGCGGCATGGTCTTCGGTCTCGGACATGTCTTGGCTTCGGGCCAGGCCCAGCCCCGCCAGGTCGTCGCGCAGGCGCACCAGAGGTTTTTCGTTCAAGAAACCGCTCAGGTAATGCGAGCCAAACAGGTAGACCTCTGGCTTGCCCACCCCCCCAAACAGGCGGGTGTACTCGTCGGCAATCTGCCGCTGATTCAGGCTGCGCGCGCTGGCCACCAGCTCGCGCCAAGGCTCCTCCAAAAAGGCCCCAGCATCGGGCGCTTCGGTCACGGCCACTTGCAGCTGGCCCAGCAAGGCCTCGCTGGGCGGGGCGTAAAACAGCTGCGACAGCAAGCCATAAATCTCAGCGCGGGCAGTTTCTTCGTCCAGCGCGTGGCTGCTGGCGGACAAGTTCAGATCTGGGCTCATGGCAAGCATTTATCGGGTTTTGGGAGGCAGCTGGGCATCGGTGATGCGCACTTGGTTTTCATCGGTGAACATGTCCACCACGCGGCAGTCGCCGCACATCTTCAGGCGTTCCAGGGCTGGCCCCTGAAACATGCTGTGGCCTGTCAGGCGACCCAGCATGGTCTCGATGGCCTTGAGGGTGCCAAAGGGTTTGGCGCACCGGATGCAGGCGTAAGGCGGGCTGCTGTGCACCACACGCGGCTGCGTGCGCTCGGCCAGCAGCGACAGGCGCGGCTCCAGGGTGATGGCGTTTTCGGGGCAGGTCTTGGCACACAGACCGCACTGCACGCAATTTTTCTCGACAAACTTCAGCTCGGGCTGCAGTGGGTTGTCTTGCAGCGCCGACGAGGGGCAAGCGCCCACGCAGCTCATGCACAAAGTGCATTTGCTGCCGTCGACCGTGATGCTGCCCAGAGGCGAACCTGAAGCGGGCAAATCCAGCGCCTTGGGGCGGCTGGCCTCTTCCATGGCCATAACCGGTGACTGCGCCATCAGGTGGTCAATGACCAGCTCCATGTTGCTGCGCTTTTCGGCCTGCACCGCGTGGCGGGCTGCAATGGCAGGGCCTGTGGGGAGGCTGGCGGCCTTGAGACTGCGGGCGCACAAGCGCTGCAAATCACCATCCAAAGACGTGGCGGTTTTGGCTTCCAACAACTGGAAATGCACACCGGTGTAGCCCAGACCATTGAGCAGGCTTTGCGCCACGGCCATTTGTTCCATGAGCGCGGCGCGGTATTGCGGCGCTTCTTCGTGGGTGAGCAGCACCATGACCTGACGGGCGCCGTAGGCCACGGCCGACAGCCACAGCTCCATGCCCACACTGGCGGTGTGCCACAAGGCCACGGGCATGACGCGTGCGGGCACGCCTTGCATGACGCCCAGCTGCGCACCGCGGCCCAGCTCGTCGATCAGGGCCTGGCCTTTTTCCTGGCTGTGCAAGAGCAAAGCGGCATCCCGCCCGCCAGCGGCCTGGTAGGCCGACAGCAATGCGCGGATCTTGGCGCCCTGCTCTGCCGGGCGCGGGTAGGCGTAGGTCAGAGCGCCTGTGGGGCAAGCCGTGGTGCAAGCGCCACAGCCCACACACAGGTTGGGGTTGACCACGATTTGCTGACGGCTTTTGTCGGAACGGACGGCTTCGGCCGAGCAGATGTCGATGCAGGCGCTGCAGCCCACTTGTTCGTTGCGGCTGTGGGCGCAGAGCTTTTGTTTGTAGGCAAAAAAGCGGGGCTTTTCAAATTCGCCCACCAGTTCACGCACCTTGAGCAAGGTGGGCAGGTCTTGCCCGTCCCAGCGGAAGTAGCCCTGCGGCAAGGCGTGCGAGGTGAACGTGGGCGAGGCTTGGTCGCCACGCAGGTCCAGCACCACATCAAAGCG
>JAIXOZ010000172.1 GCA_027486495.1 Comamonadaceae bacterium
CCAAACCGCAGTTTGGCTCAGCATGGTCAAGACCAACGCCGACAAAATCACCAAGGACAGGGTGGAGGTGAAGAATTCGGTGACAAATTGCACGGGCTGGCCTTCGGCTGAAATCATGGCCTGCCGGTAACTCCGGTCCATCAACGGTCCAAGGATCATGCCCAAGATGATCGGCCCAACTTGGTAGCCGTACATCTTGAGGAAATAGCCAAAGATGCCGAAGCCCAACATCCAATACACATCCACTGGGTTGTTGTTGATGGCGTAGGCACCCACGGCCGACAACACCAAAATCATCGGCAGCAAAATGGGTTTGGGCGTTTCCACCAGTTTGGCAAACAACTTGATCCCGGTCAGGCCAAAAATCAGCAAGAAGAAATTGGCCAATACCAAGGTGCCCACGATGAACCAAAACAAATGGGGCGTTTCGATCATCAGCATCGGGCCGGGTTTCAGGCCATGAATGTAGAGCGCGCCAATGATCACCGCCGTCACCGCATCGCCTGGTATGCCCAGTGTCATCATCGGAATGTAGGCACCACCCACCGCCGCGTTGTTGGCCGATTCAGGTGCGACCAGCCCTTCGTAAGCGCCTTCGCCAAAAGGATGAGAGGGGTTCTTGACGGTGCGCTTGGCGTGGTCATAGGCCAGCAAGGCGGCAATGTCGCCCCCCGCGCCAGGCAAAGCCCCCACCACCACGCCAATACCAGAGGTGCGCAATGACAGCGGCAGGTATTTGCGAATCAGGCCCCAAGAGGGAACGATCTTGCTGACGTTTTGCTTGACCGCTTTGAGCTTGAGTTCATGCAACTGAACCAGCACCTCGGCCACACCAAAAAAGCCGATCATGGCGGCCACGTAAGAAATGCCTGCGGTCAATTGAACGTTGCCAAATGTCAAGCGGGGCTCCGCCGTCATCGGGTCCAGGCCCACCATCCCGATCAGCACCCCCAAGGCACCGGCAAAGATGCCCTTGGCCAAGGAACCGCCCGACAAAGCGCCCACCAGCAAAATGCCCCAAATGGCCAGCAACAAATAGTCGCGCGGGGCAAACATCAATGCAAATTCTGACAACGCAGGTGCGGCGATCGCCAAAGCGGCAATGCCCACAAAACCACCGATGACCGACATCACAGTGGTCATGCCAATGGCAGCACCGGCCTCACCCCGCTTGGCCATGGGATAACCATCCAAACCCGTGGCAATGGCCGCTGGTGCGCCTGGGATGTTGAGCAAAATGGCGCTGCGCGACCCGCCATAGACACCCCCCAGAAAAATACCGGAAATCACAGCCAAGGCATCGTTGATGGGCCATTTGAAGGTGAATGAAATCAGGATGGACACCGCCATGGTGACCGAGAGACCCGGAATGGCACCAATGTAAATGCCGGCAAAAGTGCCTGCGGCGATCAAGAAAATCAGATACGGACTGGTCCAGGAGATCAAGAAAAATTCAAGCGACTGCATCATGCCCACACCCCCGCCCACCAAGTGCCCTTGGGCAAAATGACGGAGAAAATCGTTTGGAAAATCAGGTAGACCACGCCTAAAGAAATGGCGCTGAGCATCAGATTGAACAACCAGCGCACACTGCCCAACAAACGCATGGACACAACCAAAAACAAGTAGGCCGACACCACGAAACCCAACTTGTTCAAGAGCAGCATGAAGCCCACCACCGCCACAGTGAACAGCACAAACACGGGCGGTGTGATTCGGCGAACGAAGCTTTGGCGCAAGTTCTCACCCGCGACCAACGGCTCAGCCGGGGCCTTGGTGACACCCAAGATGGCCAAGAAAGCCGTGACCGCCATCACCAAGGCCGACAGCATGGGAAACATGCCCGCCGAAGTGATGGACTCAAAACCGGAGATGCCATAGGCCTGGTAAAGCAAAAACAAGCTGCCCAGCAGCAGCAAAACGGTGAAGGTCAACTCACCGGGCAGACGCGTTTTTTTATCAGCCATGGTCATCTCCGAAGTCTCGTGGCATCAGGGCTTGGCAATGCCCAGATCGGCTGGCGACTTCTTGGCCACTCCCGCTTCTTGCAAGGTCCAGGCCGTCACCGATTGCCACTTCTTCAGGAAAGCGTCAGCTTCGTTGCCCGAGATGTTCATCATCGCGTTGCCACGGTCGGTCATCAACTTGACGAACTGTGGGTTGGTGGCTGCAGTTTTGAACGAGGCCGTCAGTTTGGTTTTGACCGCATCGGGCACATCGCGTTTAACGAACACGCCATAAAACGGGCCCCAAGGCAAATACTTGGCAATGCCGGGCAGGTCGCCTGTCAGCGCTGGAATGCCTTCAAAAGGTTTGTCGCTCAACACCGCCAAGGCCTTCACGCGACCGGCTTTGATGTGCTCGGAAGCAGCGCCCAAGCCCACCGGCATGAAGTCCACATGGCCGCCTTGCAAAGCCGTGAGGCCTGGGCCTTCGCCATCAAAGGGAACAGCGGTCACGGGCATCTTGGTGAGGGTGCCGATCATGGAGCCCACGCTGTGTGGCAAACCACCTGGGCCGGTCGAACCCATCTTGACTTTGCCGGGGTTGGCTTGGGCATCGGCCAGCACGTCCTTGAAGGACTTCCAAGGCTTGTCCTTGTTGGCCACGATGACCACAATGCCGCGGCCCAAAATGTTCACAGGGTAAAACTTGGAGTAATCCAGTTCACCCAAGCCCAAGACGCCGTGCAACTGGGGGTTTTCTGCGCCCATCAGCAAGGTGTAGCCGTCTGAAGCTTGTTGGTTCACAAAGTTCGTCGATATGGCACCTGCACCACCCGATTTGTTTTGCATCACGATTTTTTTGCCGAGGGCTTCTTCGGCAAACGGGGCCACGGCGCGGGCCACCACATCGGTGGCGCCACCAGCGCCCCACATGATCACACCGGACAACTCCCGGTCAGGAAAGGCTTGGGCGGAGGCCAGACCACTGGCCATGACCAGGGATGCCAGCGTCAAACTGCGGCGAACAAAATTCATGAATGTCTCCTGTAATAAATGAATTGAAGTCAACGCCCAGAATGGAAATGCGGCGTTGCAAGATCTTAGGGCCAGTCCCATGCCATTCAAGTGGCATCAGGGAAAGCACCCATAAGTTTCGACCTCAAGCCCCCCGCACCCACGCAGGCAGTGGCGCGGCTTTGTGCAGCACGTCCTGGTGCAACCAAGTCGCGCTCTTGCGGGCGCGCTCGGCCACGGTCTCCAGCGGCAGTTGTTGGTAGTCGTCGTTGAACACCTCAAAGCTGTAATCGCCCCGGTAGCCGATGCGGTCCAGTCGCAACACCAGATCGGCCAGCTGCTCGCTGTGCACGCCTTCGCCCGGGAAGACACGGAAAGTGCGGGCGGTGGTCATGCGCTCTTCAAAGGTGGGGGTTTCTTGCCACATGAAGTCGGACAACTGCACCAGGAAGATTTTGGAGGGGTCCAGTTCTTCGATCGCGTCCAGTGAGGTTTTGGCCGCGAAGATGTGAAAAGAGTCGATGCCAATGCCGAGGTTGGGGCAGTCAGCGCGGCAGACCACGTCCCAGCTGGTGGTGAATTCGTTGACGGTGCGGCCCCAAGACAGCGCTTCGTAAGCGATCTGGATGCCCAGCGGCACCGCCAGCATGGCGAGCTTTTTCAGGTCGGCGGCGATGGCGTCGAGGTCTTGTGTGGCGTGACGCGAAGTGGACGAGCATGCGAGCAAGACTTTGCTGCCCGTAGCCGCGCACATCTGGAGCATCGATTTGGCGATGTCGAGCTTGTAGCTGTGCAAATGGCCCGACAGGCCTTCAAAATCGCGCAGCACCTGGAAGCCAGTGGGCCGCATGCCGCTGGCCTGCACCGCAGCGACTGCGGCCTGCACACCCCCCGGGTGCGTGACCAGATCGCGTGCCATCAGCATCACCTGAGAAAAGCCAGCACCTTTCATAGCGGCCAGCTTGGCCTCCAAGGCGCCCGCCATGGTGATGGTGTCCATGCCGTAGCCGTCAAGCAGGTTCATGGCAGGTCTCCCGCAGGGCCGCCCCAAGGGAGACCGACGCCCCCTTGGGGGGCAGTTGATACACAAAGTGATGAACGTGGGGGCTTCATTTTTTTCACTGGTGAACGAGCTCAAAGGCAACCGAACCCAGCGTGGCACGGGTGAGCGCACCGCGGTCTTCGGGGTGCAGCTGGGTCGATTCCACAAACTCCACCCCGCACGCCTTGAGCGCGGTCACTGCTTGGCCCACATCGGGCACACCAAAGCCGATGCGCTGCAAGCACTCGGGGCTGTCGTCGGCGTCCATCCAGGGCTCGGGCTCCACCAGCTGCCACAAAAAGTTACCGCAGGGGCTTTTCATCAGCTTGCCCTTGGGCAAGATGCCAAAACGCTCTTCATCGGGAATGCTGCTGAAGTCGAACATGTGTTCGTAATAGGTCTGCCAGTCGGCGCTGCGGGCGGCACCGATGTACTGCACCACACCGAAATAACTCATGCCTGCCAGCGCAGGCGGGTTGGGGTCTACCGTGGGGATGGGCTTGAAGTCGATGTCGTAGATCGAAAATTCTTGCCAGCGGTCCACAAAGTAAAAACGGCTACCTCCCGGGCCGTGGATAGCGGGGATGTGCAGCTCCATGGCCTGCGCATGGCTGTCCACGTTCCAAGCGCCCAAATCCAGGCAACGGGTGTGCGCCTTCAAGGCGTCTTGCACCCGAAAGGCCACGGCCGAGATGACGGGCTGACCATCGACTGTTCCGCTCACCCGGGCATCGTCCGGGCTGGCGTTGACCACCAGATTCATGCTGCCCTGGCGGTAGAGCGTCACCTCGCGCGAGCGGTGACGGGCCACCGGGCGAAAGCCCATGTTTTCGAGCACCTGACCCAGGGCCTGCGGGCGGCTGGTGGCGTATTCGATGAATTCGATGCCCGCGATGCCCAAACGGTTGGGCATGTCCGGGACGGCTTCGCGGTCGACTTTGTTCAAGTTCATCTGTGCACTCCGTGAGGGGAATTCGTTGGGCTCAATAGCTCAGCATGGCACCACGGCGCAACACTTCTGCCGTGGTGGTCGGCAAGCCGAAAAATTCAAGATAAGCCGGAATCTGCTCGTACAACATGTCCGTGCCCACCTGGGTGCGGCAGCCGCGTGCTTGGGCCGCAGCCAAAAACGCGGTGGTCTCGGCACGCATGACCACCTCACCGACAAAAGTTTCCGGCGACAGGCGCGAGACATCCAGGGGCAGCGGGTCGCCTTCGTTCATGCCCAAGGGCGTGGCATTGACCACGAGGTCGTGATCGGTCGGATCGTTCGAGCCCGAGCGCACGTCGATGTGGGGGTAATTGGTTTTCAAGCGCTGGGCCAAAGCCTCGCAACCTGCGCTGTTCACGTCGAACAGGCTGATGGCCGCGATGCCGGCGCCCGCCAAGGAAGCGGCAATCGCGCTGCCCACACCGCCCGTACCCACCACCAACACGCGTTTGCCCGTGAGGTCAAAACCCTTGCGCTGCACGCCCCGCACAAAACCGGCACCGTCAAACATGTCGCCCACCAGGCGACCATCGGCCAAACGCTTGACCGCGTTACAAGCCCCCGCCACGCGCACGGTGGCGGAGACTTCATCGATCAAACCCACGGTGCTGACCTTGTGCGGCATGGTGATCAGTGCACCCCGAATGTTTTCCAGCGTGAACACCGATTGGAGAAAGACCGGGAAATTCTCGGCTTTGCAACCCATGGGCACCACCACCGCGTTGATCCCCGCCTCGTTGAAGTACGGGTTGTAAATCATCGGGGACTTGAAGGTGTGTGTGGGGTAGCCGATGTGCGCGATGAGTTCGGTGTGGCCGTTGATCATGGGCTAAAGAAAAAGTGGCCCGCATCGTCAAAGACTGCAGACTGAAGAAATCAGGAAATGCCCATTGAATGCAAGGGGCAGACCCGCCGCAGCAGCAAGCTGCAGCGGGCTCATGTCAAACCTGGCCACGGCCCACGCCGTGGCCTGGGGGCTTACTTGCGCAGCTTGGCCAACTCGGCTTGCAACTCGGCCACGGTGGCGGCAATCGCCTCGCCGTGCTTGGCAATCACGGGCTTCATCTTGTCGCGCAAGATGGCCACTTCGGCTGCGGGCAAGGTGGTCACTTGCATGCCGTTTTTCTTCAGGTTGTCCAGCAAGCTGGCTTCCTGGGCGCGCGCCTGGGTGCGCTGGAACTTCGACGACTCGGCCGCCGCGTCGCTCAAGATTTTCTTTTCAGCGGCCGACAAAGTGTCCCAGAACTTCTTGCTGATCACGATCGACTGGGGGTTGTACTGGTGACCGGTCAGAACCATGTGCTTTTGCACTTCGAACAGCTTGGCGCCGTTGATGGTGGCCACTGGGTTTTCCTGACCGTCCACGGCTTTTTGTTCCAAAGCAGCGTACAGCTCAGGGAATGGCAGCGGTGTGGGGTTGGCACCCAGCGCCTTGACCCAGTCCACGTTGATCGGGTTGGGGATCACGCGCAGCTTCAGGCCTTCGATGTCAGACACTTTGTTGATGGCGCGGCGACCGTTGGTCACATGGCGAAAGCCCAGCTCATAAAAGCCCAGACCCACCAGGCCTTTTTCTTCGAGCTTGGCGTGCAGTTTTTTACCAAAGGCACCGTCCACCACGGCGTCGGCTTCCTGGCCGCTGGCGAACATGAAGGGGAAGTCAAACACCGAAAAGTCGCGCACTTGCGAAGCAAAGATGCCCGAGTTCATGGAGGCCATCTCCAAAGTGCCGCCTTGAATGGCCGACACGTTGGCTTGGTCGCTGCCCAAAGCGCCAGCAGGGAACACATTGACTTTGAGCTTGCCGCCGGAGTTTTTCTCGACGATCTCCTTGAACTTTTCCATGCCCTGAATGATGGGGTGGCCCGCTGCATTCTGGTTGGCGAACTTGATGGTTTTGTCTTGCGCCGAAGCCACGCCCATGGTGGCCAGCGCCACGGTGGCGATCAAGGACTTGATGAATACACGTTTCATGAAGGGTCTCCAGTAAAAAGAAGGACGTACGCTGTGCATCAAAGGGAGGGTTGTCAGGCGTACCCGATCAGACAACCACACCCGGGAATCAATAGAACCAACGCGCGGGCACCATCACCAACGCAGGAAAGAGCACCATGGCAAACATGACGGTGAACTGGGCGATCATGAAAGGCATCACGCCACGGGTCACCTCGTCCATGCTGATTTTTCCGACACCCGCCACCGCGTTGAGCACCGTGCCCACAGGGGGTGTGATCAGGCCAATGGCGCAGTTGATGATGAACAGCACGCCGAAGTAAATCGGGTCGATGCCTGCCGCCTTGACCACCGGCATGAGCACCGGGGTCAAGAGCAAAATGGTGGGCGTCATGTCGAGCGCGGTGCCCACCACAATGATGATCACCATGATGGTGAACATGAGCAAACGGGGGCTGTCCAGCAAGGGCTGCAAAATCTCAATCAACTGGGCGGGCAAATTGGCCACCGTAATCAACCAAGCCGACACCATGGCGGCAGCCACCAAAAACATCACGACCGCGCTGGTTTTGGCCGAGCTCACAAACAGGGGGTACAGGTCTTTCAAACCCAGTTCACGGTAAACAAAAGTCGAGATGAACAAGGCGTAAACCGCAGCCACCACCGCCGCTTCTGTGGGGGTAAAAATGCCGAACTTCAAGCCAAACACCACGATGAGCGGCATCACCAAGGCCCAAGTGGCTTCGCGCATGGCCACCATGATCTCGCCCATGGATTTGCGCGGTGGCACTTGCACCATTTCACGCCGCGCCAACCACCACCAGGTGACCCACAGTGAAGCACCCAACATGATGCCCGGCACGATACCGGCCATGAACAATTTGGAGATGGACACATTGCCCGCCACGCCAAAGATCACAAAACCAATGCTGGGTGGAATGACCGGGGCGATGATGCTCGCTGACGCAATCAAACCCGCCGAGCGGGCCCGGTCATGACCTGCCGCCACCATCATGGGCAAAAGCAAGGCCGACAGCGCCGCCGCATCGGCCACGGCCGAGCCCGACAACGCCGCCATGATGACAGCCGCCATGATGGTCACGTAACCCAGGCCGCCTTTGATGTGGCCCACACAAGCCATTGCAAAGTTCACGATGCGGCGCGACAAACCGCCCGCGTTCATGATCTCTCCCGCCAACATGAAAAACGGCACGGCCAGCAAAGGGAAACTGTTGGCGCCTTCGAGCAGGTTTTGCGCAAGGATCTGCGCATCGAACATGTTCAGGTGCCACATCAGCGCCACGCCGCAAATCAAGAGCGAAAACGCAATCGGGATGCCAATGGCCATGGCACCGAGCAGAGAAAAAATAAAAATAGCGATCGTCATGTCAGTCCCTTGTGCGCTCAGGCTTTGCCACTGCCGCCATGGGGCGACTCTTCAGATTCCTGAACCATGACCAGGTCCTCATCGCGCACTTGGCCGGTGAGCAAACGAAACAAATCGGTCAGCAAGATCAAGCCGCCCAACACCGCAAACACCACGCCGGGGGCATAGACCCAAGCCATGGTCACTTCCATGACCGCGCTGGTGCTGCCCAGGTTGATCGCGGTCTGCTGATAAGCCCCTTTGAACAGCAACCAGCAGATGAACAGCATGGCCACGTAAGACAAGCCAAGGCAAAACTTTTTGCCCGCAGGGCCCAGTCGGCTCAGCAACATGTCGGTGCCCAAGTGACCGCGCTCCTTCAAGGCAACGACCGCACCCATGAAGGTCATCCAAACGAACAACCAGCGTGACAACTCTTCGGACAAGGTGATGCCCGAGTTGAAACCGTAGCGCATGACCACATTGCCAAAGACCAGCACCACCATCACGGCCAAACACACGGCCATGACGACGTTCAGGACTTTGCAAAAACCGTCGATGAATTGATGAACCAACACACGTCTCCAGATAGGGGTTACCGATAATGTACGAACTGGTTAGTTTTTTAGGGATCCGTGATTACCCTAAGTCCAGATGCCAAGGCCACTTAACTGTTATGCCGAAATGGAATGGCTGACGAAGCGCAGGATCAACTCGACCACATGGACCCTTTTGAGGGTGTTGGCTTTGTCCTGGCTGGCCCGGTCCTGAAAGATCAGGCCAAAGGTGTGGCGGTTAGAGACGTTGAAAAACGTGAACGCCGAAATCGCCGAGTGGATGTCCACCGGGTCCAGCCCTGCCCTGAACACGCCCTGCGCCACACCCCGGTCATACACCGCCCGCACGGATTGAATGGCATTGGAGTTGAGTGCCTGAATGCTCTGGCTTTGGCGCAGGTAGTCGCCGCGCTGGATGTTTTCGTTCATCACCAGGCGAATGAAGTCTTCGTTGTCACGGTGGTGGTCATAGGTGAACTCGACCAGCTTTTGCAAGGCCTGCGCCGGTGGCAGATCGTCCAGGTGCAGGTCCGACTCGATGGCCCGCATGCGGCGGTAAGCCTCTTCGAGCACCGCCAAGTACAGACCGTCTTTGCTGCCAAAGTAGTAATAGATCATGCGCTTGCTGGTGCGCGTGGCCGCAGCAATCGCGTCGATGCGCGCGCCCGTGAGGCCTTTGTCGGCAAACTCGTGTGTGGCCACGGCCAAGATTTCGGCCATGGTGCGGGCGGGGTCGTTGGTGCGGCCTGCCCCGCTGGCGGTGGCTGACAATTTCTCAGGCGAATGTACCGGTTGGTTCATTGTTCGAAGTATAGAGCGCCGCATGATGCGTCCATGTGACCCCGATCGCCCGCTTGGCAAACAGGTGACGCCCTGGTGGCCAGTTCGCGGCTACAGTGGGGGCCTGACTGTTTACTCAAAGGTACAAGCATGACCCACATCGGCATGATCGGCATCGGCATGATGGGCCACGGCATCGCGAGCAATTTGCTCAAGCACGGGCAAAGCCTGACCGTGCTGGAGCATCCCGGCAACCAACCACTTGACGCCCTTTTGGCCGCAGGCGCGCGCACCTGCACCACGCCCCAGGCGCTGGCGGCGCAGTCGGATGTGATCATCTTGTGCGTGACCGGCACGCCGCAGGTTGAAGCCGTTTTGCTGGGCGAGGATGGCGTGCTCAAAGGCATGCGCCCCGGCACCATCGTCATCGACTGCTCCACCGCCGTGCCCGCCTCCACCGAAAAAGTCGCGGCCCTGGTCATCGCCCAAGGCGGGCAGTTTCTCGATTCACCCATGACACGCACGCCCAAGGAAGCCGCCGAAGGCCGATTGAACTTGTTGGTGGGTGGCGACGCGGCCTTGTTTGAAACCTACAAACCCATCCTGGCCTGCTTTGCCGAAAACATCGTGCACACCGGGCCCATTGGCTCAGGCCACCGCATGAAGCTCTTGCACAACTACGTGTCGCTGGGCACCGTCACCCTGCTGGCCGAAGCGGCCGCCTGCGCCCAACGTGCGGGCGTGGACGCGGGCACCTTTGTGGAAGTGTTGTCCAAGGGCGGTGGTTGGGGCGCAGCGCTCGACCGCCTCAAACCCACCCTGACGTCTGGCGACACCTCGGGCCTGCGGTTTTCAATGAGCAATGCGCTCAAGGACTTGAGCTACTACAACCAAATGGCCATCGACACCCATGCCGAGCATGCGGTGGCGCAGGCTGTCAAAAATACGCTGGAGACCGCCTGCCAAGAAGGCGATCCGAATGCGCTGGTGCCCGAATTGATCGCGCTGCTGGCCAAACGTCAAAGCACCTGAACGCTCAAGACACTGGTTTGGCGGACTGGTGCGTTTTCACCATCGTGATCACCCCAAACGGGCAGCGCCGTTCGCATAGGCTGCACCCCGTGCAACCCTGTTCATCGTGCAGCACCGCATGCTTGCGCCAGGCCACCACCTGCAAACTCAGCACACCCGGTGGACAGGCCGCCACGCACCAGCCGCAACCGGTGCAGCGGGGCGTGTGGATGTGGGGCAACTTCACACCAAAGGCACCGTCAGCTGCGCAATCACCGCAGACGTATCAGGCCGCACGCCGCGCCACCAAGCAAAGGCCTCTGCCGCTTGTTCCGCCAGCATGCCCACACCATCGGCCAAACGCGTCACACCGGCTTGCTGCGCCAGCTTCAAAAAAGGCGTGAGTCCTTTGCCATACGTCAGGTCATAGGCCAGGCAGCCGGGTGCAAACACGCTGGCAGGCAATGGCGGCAGCTCGGCTGTCAGGCTGGACGAGCTGGCGTTGAGCACCACATCAAACGCCTGCCCCTGCAAGTCGGCATAGCCCAGCCCCTGCACAGGCACCTGGCCCGTCTGGTGCTGCTGCGCCAGCGCCGCCAGTTCCTGCGCCTTGGCCACGGTGCGGTTGACGATCACCAGCTCAGCAGGCTGCTCGGCCAACAGCGGCAACAAGGCCCCGCGTGTCGCGCCACCGGCTCCCAAAATCAACACACGCCGCCCCTTGAGCGGGCAAGCCAAGTTGTGCATCAGATCACGCACCAGGCCCACACCGTCAAAGTTTTCGGCATAAACCTTGTCGCCCTCGAACTTCATCGCATTCACCGCACCGGCCATTTGCGCACTGGGGGCCAAGTCGGTGGCGTAGGCAAATGCGTCCAGCTTGAAGGGCGCGGTCACGTTCATGCCCCTGCCACCACTGGCGCGAAACGCGTCCACCGTGGCCGCAAATTCGCCCAAAGGGCCGAGCAACTTGCCGTAGTCGATGTCTTGCCCAGTGACCTGCGCAAAAGCGCTGTGGATCAAGGGCGATTTGCTTTGCACAATGGGGTTGCCGATCACGGCATAGCGGTCTGTCATGGGGTCATCTCGAACAACAAGGCGTCGATCTTATCGCTGAAGGCCCTCGCCACTGACCCGCCAGGTTTGAGGCCCAGCTCAATCCGCTCTATGATGTGACCCGTTCAAATGGACTCAAGACGGAGACAGGACATGACACTGCAACCCCAAATGTTGGCCTTGCTCTTCACCGTGGTCTTGCTGGCCGTCACCACCTACTTTTTGTTGGGCTCCATACCGCTCTTGATACTCAAGCACGACAACCCGATGGATTCCCGCTTCATCCGCTCGTTCTACATCACATACTTTCGCCTCGCTCTGATGACCGCTTTGGCAGCAGCCATCAGTTTCGCCTTTGCGGGCAAACCCGGTTTATCCATGGGCGCGGGCGGCATTGCCTGGCTGACTTGGCTGATGCGCCGACATTTGATCGCCCGCATGGACCATTTCGGGGCGCAAATTCAGGCCGATGAACTGGTGGCGATTCCCGCTTTCAGAAAAATGCACAAGTCTGCCATCCTGATCAATGCCACCCAACTGCTTGCCATCTTGGGCAGTCTGGGGTCGTTTTAAAGCCTCGATGGACCGAGTCACTGAAACGCTGGTGTCAGCTCGGGAGCATGAGTTGGCCTAAGTTGCCTGCTTCACTTTGGAGACGGACCATGAAAAATCGTCTCCCCCTCTGGGCCAGTCTCTGCTTTTTTCTGGTTCGGCTTATGCGGTACCTTGCAGGCACAAGAAACCCCGCAAAACGGCAGTTGGATCGTCATAGATTTCAAGTTCCACACAGGCGAAGTCTTGCCCGAACTGCGGCTGTACTACACCACCTTGGGGGACCCCAAAAATGAAGCCGTGCTGATTTTGCATGGCACCACCGGTTCAGGTGACGGCATGTTGGGTACGACGACATGGTCTTGGCGCAACACCGCTTGGTCACTGACAAGGCAAGTCCTTGTGCACTGGCTACAAGTCACCCGCGGCCTCTCACTGCAAGGTGGTCAGAAGAGCGTGCAGCGTCACAAAGCGGCACTCTGGGGGCAGGCCCAAAATGGCCTGAATCGGCGCCACCGCCACTGTCACCTCGCGGACCCTGCAGCCCGGGTCCATGGCTATACTTTTGAAAATGAAAACAAACAAACCCCTGCGTTTTGAAACTTTGGCTGTGCATGCGGGGCACGGCGTTGACCCTTCCACGGGTGCGGTGGTCGATCCGATCCACCTGTCCACCACCTTTGAGCGTGACCCCGACGGCAGCTACCCGCACGGCTACCTGTACTCGCGCAACCACAACCCCAACCGCAATGGCCTCGAAGCCGCGCTCTCGGCGCTTGAAGGCGGTGCAGGCGCTGCCGCCTTTGGCTCGGGGCTGGCCAGTGTCACGGCCATCTTTCAAGGCTTGCAGCCGGGCGACCATGTGCTGGCCCCGTCCGACATCTACCACGGCACGGCCAATGTGCTCAAACACCTGTTTGCCAAATGGCAGGTCAGCGCCAGCTTTGTGGACATGACCGATCTGGACACGGTGCGTGCGACCATGCAGCCCAACACCAAAATGGTCTGGATCGAAACCCCCTCCAATCCGCTGATGCGGTGTGTGGACATTGCCGCCGTGGTCGAGATTGCCCACGCGGGCGGTGCACGCGCCATTGCCGACAACACCTTTGCATCGCCCGTGTTGCAGCGCCCACTCGATTTGGGTTGCGACATGGTCATGCACGCCACCACCAAGTACTTAGGTGGCCGCAGCGATGTGCTGGGCGGCGCGGTCATCACGCGCCAGGACGATGCGCACTTTGCCGCCTTGCGCACCGCGCAGCTGTTTGGCGGCGGCGTGCCCTCGCCTTTTGACTGCTGGCTGGTCATGCGCAGCTTGCCCACCCTGCCCTACCGCATGCAGGCGCATTGCGCCAACGCCGACAAAGTGGCCCGCTTTTTGAACGAGCACCCGCAAGTCACCGCGGTGCACTACCCGGGCCTGGAGGGCAACGCCTTTCACGCGATTGCCAAAAAGCAAATGTCGGGCTTTGGCGGCATGCTGTCGTTTGAAGTCAAAGGCGGCAAGGACGCGGCCATGGCCCTGGCCGCGAATGTGGCGATCTTCACACGCGCCACCAGCTTGGGCGGTGTGGAAAGCCTGATCGAGCACCGCGCCTCGATCGAAGGGCCTGAGAGCAAGACTCCGCAAGGATTGTTGCGTGTCTCGGTGGGCCTGGAACATGCCGATGACCTGATCGACGACCTGGCGCAAGCCCTTGAACGCGCCCGCAGCTGAGCGTCTGCCCTCTGGGCCACGCCCCTCGCTGGCGGTGGCCTTCATTGTTTTGGCCCAGTGCCTGAGCACCTCGCTGTGGTTCAGCCCCAGCGGAGTGGCCGACAGCCTGATGCGCGATTGGCAGCTGAGTGCAGCCGCTTTCAGCTGGCTTTTGGCGGCCTCCCAAATGGGTTTCATCGCGGGCACGCTGGCCTTTGCCCTCAGCGGTGCGGCCGATCGGTTTCAACCCACGCGCATTTTTGTGGTGTGCAGCTCGCTGGGGGCGCTGGCCAATGCCGCCGTCACCTGGGGCGTGACCGATTACGGTCTGTTTTGGAGCCTGCGCTTTGTGGTGGGCATGTGCTTGGCCGGCATTTATCCGCTGGGCATGAAAATGCTGGTGCAGCGCGTGGGCAGCAAACCCGCTGCGGCCTTGGGTTGGCTGGTGGGCATGCTGACGCTGGGCACCGCCATGCCGCATGCCTTGCGCGCCCTGGGCCAAAGCTGGCCCTGGCCCGAGGTGCTATTGGGCTCGTCGGTGCTGGCCCTGGTGGGCGCGGTGCTGGTGGGCTGGGTTGGACAAACGCCCACGCAAGCCTCTTCCTCCACACATCCAAAAGTCCATCCTGCCGCACCGGTTCGCCTGAACACACAGGCCTTGCGCGCGGTGATCGCGGTGCGCGGTTTTCGGGCGTCGGCGCTGGGCTACTTTGGCCACATGTGGGAGCTTTATGCATTCTGGAGCGTGCTGCCCTGGCTGAGCCTGCCCATTGCCCGCGCCTTGACCGAGCCGGGGGAGAGTTTGGCCTCTTCTGTGGCATGGATCAGTTTTGCCGTCATCGGCATCGGTTTTTTCGGTTGCATTTTGGGCGGCCTGTGGAGCCGCCGCGTGGGCAGCGCACGTGTGGCCGCCAGCGCGTTGGCGGCCTCGGGCCTGATGTGCGTGGGCTACCCCTTCATTCCGGACAGCTGGCCGCTGGTGCAGCTGGGGGCTTTGCTGTTTTGGGGCGTTTGTGTGGTGGCCGATTCGCCGCAGTTTTCGGCCATGTCTTCGCAATACGCACCACCCCAGTGGCTGGGCAGCGCGCTGGTGCTGCAAAACGGCGTGGGCTTTTTGATCACCGTGCTCAGCATCTTGCTGCTGGGCTGGGCCGTGCAGCAGTGGGGCAGCATGGCGCTGTGGTTGTTGGCCCCCGGCCCGGTGCTGGGCCTGTGGGCCTTGCGTCCGCTCTTGAAACCCGCTTCTTTGAAGGAGTCCCTGCCATGAAGCCCTCGCACCCTGTTCTTGAAGCCGCGCTGTCTTGCCACGACTGGCTGGTCGGTTTGCGCCAGCAGCTGCACCGCTTGCCCGAGCTGTCTTACCGCGAACAGGCCACTGCCGAACGCATCAAGACCGAGCTCAGCGCCATGGGCGTGCCTTGGGAAGCGGTGGGCGAGCACGGTGTGGTGGCCACGGTGACAGGCCAGCACAGCCGCGCCATGGTGGCGCTGCGCGCCGACATGGACGCCCTGCCCATTCAGGAGCAAAACGAACACTTGTCCTACCGCTCGCAAGTGCCCGGCGTCATGCACGCCTGCGGCCACGACGGGCATGTGGCCATGCTGCTGGGCGCAGCGCGGGTGCTGCAGCAGTTTTCGGGCGAGCTGCAAGGCAGCGTGAAGCTGTGCTTTCAGCAGGCCGAAGAGCAAGGCGGCGGCACGGCCGAGTTGCTGGCCCACCTGGCCGCGTTTCCGGTGCAGCGGGCCTTTGCCATTCATTTGTGGTCCGAGATCGAGGCGGGCCAGATCAGCGTGCAAGCCGGGCCGCGCATGGCAGCTTGTGATCTGGTGGAAATCGAGCTGAGTGGCGTGGGCTGCCACGGTGCATCGCCCCACAAAGGCGTGGACCCGATTGCCGCAGGCGCAGCCTTGGTCAACAACCTGGCCATGATGATGACCCGCGAAATCAACCCTGCGCACGCGGCCAGCTTGACCTTTGGCAAGTTTCAAAGCGGCTTTGCAGGCAACGTGATTCCCGACCAGGCCTTGCTGGCAGGCACCCTGCGCACCACGCAGCGCCGCGATCAACAGCACCTGCACGAAGCGATTCGGCGCGTGGTAGAGAGCACCGCCGCCAGCTTCCGGGCGCAGGCAACACTGAACATCCGCAAGGGCGGCTCGATGTTGATCAACGAAGCGCGCAGCAGCGCCTTGGCCACGCAGTGCGCCAGCGGCTTGTTTGGCGCACAAGCGGTGATCGAATTTCCCTCGCTCATGGTGTCGGAAAACTTTGGCGATTTTCTGGACCAGTACCCCGGCCTGATGGCCTTGGTCGGCGTGCGCAACACCGCGCTGGGCGCATGCCACGCGCACCACCATCCCCAGTTCAACATCGATGAAAGCGCCTTGCACCGGGGCGTGGCCATGCACGTCGAGTTTTCGCGGCTCAGCTTGGCCCAAGGGGCTTGACCGCTCAGTGCCGCCCCACCAAGCGGTACACCCACACCCCCAGGCCTGACACGCCTACAGCCGCTGCCGTAAAGGCATAGGCCAGCCAGCCCATGTCCACACTTTGGGCCATGAGCAGCACCCCGGTGGACTGGCCAAAAAACAGCGAGCAAGCGAACAAGGTCACAGCTGAGCCGCGCGCAGCCGGGGCCATTTGGGTGGCCTGCACCTGCAAGGTGTTGTGCAACATGTAAAAGCCCAGCCCCGTCATCAGGCAAGCCAGCATGCCCAACCAGATCCCGCTGCCCCAAGCCAACACCAGCAAACCCACCGTCACCAATGCCGCCCCTGTGCGCACCAGTCCGCGCTCGCCCAGCCAAGCCAGCCAGCGCCGCGCCATCTGGCTGTAGAGCAAACCGCCCACGCCATAAAGCATCATGACCGAGCCCGCAGCCACCACGCTCAAACCAAACTGCTGGTGCAAATGCGTGGGCATGAAGGCCAAGGCACCGAACACCAAGGCGCCCTCTGCAGCCGTGACGGTCAAGATCAAGCGAACGCGGGGTGTGCCCAAAAGCTGACCCGTCAGGCGAAACGAGTCGATGAGGCTGGGCGCCTGACCCGGTACAGGTGCGGGTGACTTTTGACACGCACGCCAGAGCGGCACCGCAGCCAATGCGAACATCACCGCCAACAGCACAAAGGCCGATCGCCAGCCCAAGGTGTCGGCGGCAAAGCCACCAAACCAGAGCCCCGCCATCATGCCGATGACGGTGGCGCTCATCAGTTTGGCCAGGGTTTCTTGCCGGCGCTCATACGGCACCTGATCGCCCACCCAGGCCATGGACAGCGGGATGATGCCCGCCGCTGCCGCGCCCATGAAGCCACGCATCACAAAGAGCATCGGCAAGTTGACCGACAGCGCCGTGATCGCGCTGAACAGCGCACAAGCGGCCACCGCCAAAGAGACCACGCGCAGCTTGCCAAAGCGCTCGCCCAATGGGCCATAGAACAACTGCATCAAGCCGTAGACCACGGCAAACACAGACACCACACCCGATGCCTCACCCGTGCTGACCTGAAACTCCTGGCCCAGCACCACCAGCATCGGGTCACCGATGCGCATGGACGCCATGCTGGCAAAACCGGCCAGGCCCAAAAGCTTCAAATACTGGCGTTCGTCAACGGGCGTTAATGTGGTCATGTATGAGCGCTCAGGCCATCTGCTGTTCCAAGTCGTGCAAGACTTGGTAACACGGCAGCACCTGGGCGATGCTTGAATTAGGCTCTCGGCCTTCGCGGATCGCCGCAAAGAATTCACGGTCTTGCAACTCGATGCCGTTCATCGACACGGCCACTTGCGACACGTCGATCTTTTCTTCCTTGCCGGTGAACAAGTCGTCGTAACGCGCCAGATAAGTGCCGGTGTCGCCGATGTAGCGGAAGTACGTGCCCAGTGGGCCATC
>JAIXOZ010000058.1 GCA_027486495.1 Comamonadaceae bacterium
AATCGGGCCAAGCTCAGCGCAGCCCCCAGGCCTGCCGTCACAGCGCCCAACATGATGGCTCGACCTGCGCCCAGCGGTCCAAACAAGTTGAAACACAGGGCCACCAAAGCTGCTCCGCTGGCCTGCCCGATCAGCCGCGCCAGTGCCACCATGCCGCTGGCGCCACTGCTGCGGTGGGCCGGTGCACTGCTCATGATGGCGCGCAAGTTTGGCGACTGGAACAAACCAAACCCCATACCGCACAGCGCCATGCAAATCGCCATCAGGCCGAATGAAACATCTGCGCCCATCACGCCCAGCCCGGCCATGCCCATGCTCAGAATGCTCAAGCCCACACCGCCCAAAATCGCGGGTGGGTATCGGTCAGACAGCGTGCCTGCGACGGGTGCCATCAATGCCACCACCAGCGCCCAAACCGACATGAGCACCCCCGTTTCCAAGGGGGGACGCCCCAGCTGCTGTTGAAAAAAGAAAGGCAAAGCCACGAACGCCAGGCCCTGGGTCGTGAAAGAGCTGAACGAGGTGAACACCGACAAGCTGAACAAGGGCCTGCGCATCAAATCCATTGGCAACACAGGTGCAGCATGCCCTCGCTGGCGGAGCAGCAAGCAGTAGCCGCTGCCCAACATGAGCAACAGTGAGCCGACCACCACGACAACACCTTGTTGCTGCGCGATGGCACTGAGCGTGAATACCAGCGACGCAAAGCAAACGGCCGACATCAGCGCCAGAACACGGTCATAGGGCGCGTCGGTCTTTGCCGCTTGCGTGCGGGGCATGCACCGCCGCGCCAGCAACCAGCCCATCAGGCCCAACGGGGCCTGCAAACCAAACAACCAGGGCCAAGGAAAAACTGCCAGCAACAACGAGGCCACTGTCGGCCCCAAGCTGTAGCCCAAACCCACAATCAGGGCGTTGAGACCCACGCCGCGCCCCAACTTTTCAGGAGGAAAAATGCGCTGAATCAGAGCCAAGTTGACACTCATGACGCCCGCCGCACCCACACCCTGGATGGCACGAAAAAAAGCCAACCACTCCAAGCTTGCGGCAAAGGCGCTGCCCAGCGCCGCCAGATTGAACAGCAACATGCCCAGCAAAAACACTTTGCGTGCGCCCCAGCGGTCTCCTAACGCGGCCAGCGGCAACAACACTGCCACCACGGCCAACTGATAAGCATGGACCACCCAGACCGACTCGGCAGGCGTGCGTTGCATGGCCGCGCCGATCGCAGGCAAGGCCGTATTGGCCACCGACTGATCAAGCGAGCCGAGAAAGACTGCCGTCAGCAATGACAGCAGGGCCATCCGGTGCATGCCGTCTGGTTCTGGCTTGACGGCGGTGGTCATCAGGGCTTTCAGGCCTTGGCCGCTTGGAGCGTGTCGCGTGTCTGCATGGCCACATTGCGTGCGGCTTGTTCAAAGTCGTCCCCGCTCGATGCATAAAGCACGGCGCGGGATGAGTTGACGATGATGGGGCCGGCGCTGCTGCCATCAGCATTCGCACGCCAGCCTGCCTTGACGGTGGCCATCGCGTCGCCGCCTTGTGCGCCCACACCGGGTATGAGCAAGGGAAGCGTAGGGGCCAGTTCGCGCACGCGTTCAATCTCGGCCGGGTAGGTGGCACCCACCACCAAACCGAGTTGACCGTTCAGGTTCCAGGGGCCTTGGGCCAGTTTGGCCACATGCTCGTACAAGCGGGGCTGGCCCTCCACCGTGGCCAGGCGCTGGTTTTGCAAATCGTCACCGCCGGGGTTGGAGGTGCGGCAGAGCAAGAATGCGCCTTTGCCTTCGTACTTGAGGTAGGGGGCCACCGAATCCCAGCCCATGAAGGGCGAGAGGGTCACAGCGTCGGCACCGTAGCGCTCAAAAGCTTCTTTGGCGTATTGCTCGGCGGTGCTGCCAATGTCGCCGCGCTTGGCATCCAAAATGATGGGCACATGCGGGGCCACGCGGCGCATGTGCTCCATCAGGCGTTCGAGCTGGCCTTCGGCGCGGTGCGCAGCAAAGTAGGCGATTTGGGGTTTGAAACTGCTGACCAGGTCGGCCGTGGCATCGACGATGCGGGCACAAAAGTCGTAGATTTTGTTGGCGTCGCCTTTGTAACGGTCCGGAAATTTAGTGGGTTCGGGGTCCAGGCCCACGCAAAGCATGGAGCCGTTTTGGCGCTCAGCGGCGCGCAGCATGTCGAGGAAGGTCATGCAGGGGATTTTAAGGGGCCCCCATGAACCGGAGTTCACGCCGTGGCCAGCAGGTCGGTGGGCAAATTGAGGATGAAGTCATTCAGACTTTTGGCATCTCGCCCAGGGCGCATGTGGTCGCGCATCGAAAAAACGGCCGCTTCGGCATCGCGCAGGCGCAGCGCCTGAACAATCAGTTCATGCTGTTCAAACGAGGCTTGCAAACGGCCCAAGGCTCCAAAGGCGTGCCTGCGGTAAACACCAGTCCGAAAACGGATGCGCAGAACCTCTTGCCTTAAAAAAGGGTTTCGGGTGCCTTGGTAAATGAGCTCATGAAACTGCAAGTTGAGCTTTTGCCAGCCCTGCAAGTCTTCTGCTGCAGCCACCGGTCGGCTTTCTTCGTGCAACGCGAACAGTTTTTGCATGTCTTCTTCGGTCATGCGCTCGCAAGCCAGGCGCACCGACACCGCCTCCAACTCGGCCAACAGCTCCCACAGGCTGAGCAGTTGCTGCAGATTCATCTTGGCCACGGTGCTGCCGCCCCGGGGCATGTTGCTGACCCAGCCTTGGGCCTGCAATTGGATGAGGGCCTCGCGAATGGGTGTTTTTGACACACCAAATTGTTCGGCCAAAGCGCTTTCGTCGATGGCATCCCCGGGCAGCAAATCACCCTTGGAAATGGCTTCTTCCAAGTGCAAACGGATTTGATCGCTGACTTTCATGGGGTTCTTCTAAGGGCAAACACCGATATTTTGTCATATTGCTTTGCA
>JAIXOZ010000118.1 GCA_027486495.1 Comamonadaceae bacterium
CGCGCTGCGGCGCTGGCCTGCGCCAGCAAGGCACGGGCGGCCGGCACAAAAGCCTGACCGGCAGCCGTCAACTGCACGCCCCGGCTGTTGCGGGTGAACAGTTGGGCCCCCACCGAGGCTTCGAGCTGCTGGATGTTCAGGCTGAGCGGCGGCTGCGAGATCGCCAAGCGCTGGGCGGCGCGGCCAAAGTGCAGCTCTTCGGCCAGCATGAGGAAATAACGCAGGTGACGGAATTCCATGAATTAAAATAATGTATTGATGGATAGGCAATCAATATTAGACAACTATTCATCTCAGCCTGACAATCCGCTTCAAGATTTTTTACGGAGACACCCCACATGGCCACCACCAAAAACACCTTCAGCTGGGAAGACCCCTTCAACCTCAGCGCGCAACTGACCGACGACGAGCGCCAGGTGCAAGAAGCCGCCCGCGCCTATTGCCAGGAACGCCTTCTGCCCCGCGTGAAAGACGCTTTCTTGAACGAGACCACCGACGTGGCCATCTTCCGCGAGATGGGCGAGCTGGGCCTTTTGGGTGCCACCATCCCAGAGCAATACGGCGGCGCGGGCCTCAACTACGTCTGCTACGGCCTGGTGGCGCGCGAAGTCGAGCGCGTGGACTCGGGCTACCGCTCGATGATGAGCGTGCAGTCTTCTTTGGTGATGTTGCCCATCAACGACTTTGGCTCGGAAGCCCAAAAACAAAAATACCTGCCCAAGCTGGCCCGTGGCGAGTGGATTGGCTGCTTTGGTCTGACCGAACCCAACCACGGCTCCGACCCTGGCAGCATGATCACCCGCGCCAAAAAGGTGGACGGCGGCTACAGCTTGAGCGGTGCCAAGATGTGGATCACCAACAGCCCGATCGCCGACGTGTTTGTGGTTTGGGCCAAGGACGATGGCGGCCAGATCCGTGGCTTCATTTTGGAAAAAGGCTGGAAAGGCCTCTCCGCCCCCGCCGTGCACGGCAAGGTCGGCCTGCGCGCCTCGATCACCGGCGAGATCGTCATGGACGAAGTGTTCTGCCCTGAAGAAAACGCCTTCCCCGAAGTGCGCGGCCTGAAAGGTCCCTTCACTTGCCTGAACAGCGCCCGCTACGGCATCGCCTGGGGCGCCTTGGGCGCTGCCGAAGACTGCTACGCCCGCGCCCGCCAGTACGTGATGGACCGCCAGCAGTTTGGCCGCCCCTTGGCCGCCAACCAGCTGATCCAGAAGAAACTGGCCGACATGCTGACCGAAATCAGCCTAGGCCTGCAAGGCTGCCTGCGCCTGGGCCGCATGAAGGACGAAGGCACCGCTTCGGTGGACCTGACCTCCATCCTTAAGCGCAACAGCTGCGGCAAGGCGCTCGATATCGCCCGCATGGCCCGCGACATGATGGGCGGCAACGGCATCAGCGCCGAGTACGGCGTGGCCCGCCACCTGGTGAACCTGGAAGTGGTCAACACCTACGAAGGCACACACGATGTGCACGCTTTGATTTTGGGCCGCGCCATCACCGGTATTCCTGCTTTCTCGAATTGAGGCTACGCAGCCACACGACACAGCCTGCAGGTCATCCGAATGGCGCAGGGTCTGTTGATTGTCACAATTGATCCGGTCCGATGTCGTTGAAACATCCATGAAACTTTTGTCATCCCGGGCGAAGACCCGGGATCCATTGCGCACCACAGCCCTTCGCAAAGAACGGCAGCGTGCAATGGATCCCGGCTCAAAGTCGGGATGACAAAAAACAAGACCAGGATGACTCAGCTTAGGATTGCGCCTGGACGCCTGCAAACTTCACAGGGTCGGATCAGTAAAAAGGGGCTTCGGCCCCTTTTTACATCCGCTCATCCGCTTGCGTGCGCCAGTGGCTTGACGACAAGGCCGCTCTGGGCGTACAGTACTAACCAGTCAGTCATTAGCTCATCCTTTGATCCCCGCCTACCCCCTCATCCCCCACAAACGCGAACGCCGCAAACAAGACCGCCCGGGCGAACTGCTCGAGGCGGCTTTGGATTTGTTTGTGGAAAAAGGCTATGCCGCAACCCGCGTCGAAGAGGTGGCTGCGCAAGCAGGCGTGTCCAAGGGCACACTGTTTTTGTACTTTCCCAGCAAGGAAGACCTGTTCAAAGCGGTCGTGCGCGAAAACGTGGTCGGCCCCGTCACCCAGGGTGCAGCCGAAGCGGCGCAGTTTCAGGGCAGCGCCAGTGCATTGGTCGAGTGGATGATGCTCCAGTGGTGGCGGCGTTACGGTGCAACCAAGGCCTCGGGCATCTCCAAACTGGTGATGAGTGAGGCCAGCAACTTTCCGGACCTGGCGGATTTTTTCCGCACCGAAGTCATCATGCCCGCGCACGCCTTGGTGCGCAGCGCTTTGCAGCGCGGCATTGACTCAGGGGAGTTCCGCGCTGTCAACGTGGATTTGACCCTGCACTCTGTCATGTCACCTTTGTTGTTTTTGGTCATGTGGAAGCACTCCATGGGGCCTTGCTGCCCCAGCCATGAGCAAATTGATCCCGAAGCCTTCATCTCACAACACGCCCAGTTGCTGGCGCGTGGCCTGTCATAACCTTGATACAAATCTGATCACAATAGTTTGACCATGAAAAAATCAACCCTCTGGATCCTCTCTGCCGTGGCCGTGGCCGCACTGCTCGCAGGCGGTGCTCGCTGGGCAAGCCAGCGCCAAGCGGCAAAAACCTCCACAGCACCAACCGCCGCTGCAACGCCCAGCATCGAGCTGGCAGCCTCCGATGTGTTCACTGCCAAAACCCAAAGCCTGAGCTTGGGCATCGCGGTCTCGGGCGCCCTCAAGGCCAGCCAAAGCGCCATCGTCAAGGCCCGCGTGGCAGGAGAATTGCAGGAATTGAGCGTGCGCGAAGGCGACCGCGTACAGGCAGGGCAAGTGATCGCCCGTATTGATCCCTCCGAGTACCAAGCGCGTGTGCGCCAGGCTCAGCAGCAAGCCGATGCGGCCAAAGCCCAAGTGGACATTGCCCAGCGCCAGTTTGACAACAACCAAGCACTCGTCAACCAGGGCTTCATCTCACAAACCGCCCTGCTCACCTCGCAAGCCAGCTTGAACGGAGCCAAGGCCACGCACGCAGCGGCATTAGCGGCGCTGGACCTGGCCAACAAGTCACTGGCAGATGCCACACTTCGCTCGCCCCTGTCGGGCGTGGTGGCCCAGCGCCTGGCCCAGCCTGGCGAGCGCGTGGCCATCGAGGCCCGGCTGATCGAGGTCATCGACCTCTCGCAACTGGAGCTGGAAGCAGCCCTGACAGCCGAAGACGCCAGCCGGGTGCGGGTGGGTATGACGGCTCAGTTGCAGGTCGAGGGCGTGGCCCAGCCGGTGACCGCCAAAGTCTTGCGCATCAACCCCAGCGCCCAGACAGGCAGTCGCAGCATCGTGATCTACCTGAGCATCAAAGGCCGCGAGGGTTTGCGCCAGGGCCAGTTTGCCCAAGGCAGCCTGGGCACACAAACCATGCAAGTGCTGGCCGTGCCCGTGAGCAGCGTGCGCACCGACAAACCCCAGCCCTATGTGCAGGTGGTACAAGACGGCACGGTGCGGCACATCACAGTGCGGACCGGCGAACGCAGCGAGGGCGAGCAGCAAAGCCTGGTGGCCGTGACCGGCGTGTCCGAAGGAGCTCAAGTGCTGTCTGGCACCGTGGGGGCGGTGCGCGAAGGGGTGCAAGTCAAGTTCACGGCCCCGGCCAAGTCAGATGTGGCCCCGGCTGCGGCGCAAGCCACGCCTGCCAACCCAGCCAAATAACAGGGTTTAAAGCATGTGGTTCACCCGCGTCAGTTTGCAAAATCCGGTGTTTGCCACCATGGTCATGTTGGCCTTGGTGGTGATGGGCATCTTCTCGTTCCAGCGCCTTAAAGTCGATCAGTTCCCTAACATCGACTTTCCGGTGGTGGTCATCAGCACCGAATACCCGGGTGCATCACCCGAAATTGTGGAGAGCGAAGTCTCCAAAAAAATCGAGGAGGGTGTCAACTCGATCGCCGGCATCAGCGCCCTGACTTCACGCAGCTATGAAAATCAGTCCGTCGTGATCATGGAGTTTCAGCTGCAGATCGATGGCCGCAAAGCGGCCGAAGATGTGCGCGAAAAAGTCGCCTCGCTGCGCCCCTTGCTGCGCACCGAAGTCAAAGAACCCCGGGTGCTGCGCTTTGACCCTTCCAGCCGCGCCGTGTGGTCGCTGGCCGTCATTCCCGAGGGTGACAAACTCAACGCAGTGGAGTTGACCAACTGGTCTGAACAGGTGCTCAAAAAGCGCCTGGAGAACGTGCGCGGTGTGGGATCGGTCACTTTGGTGGGCGGCAGCAAACGCGAAATCAACCTGTATTTGAATCCGGCCAACATGGAAGCGCTGGGCGTCACAGCCGAGCAGGTGGTGGCTGCTGTGCGCAACGAAAACCAGGACTTGCCGGTGGGCGCGATCCGCTCGCTGCAGCAAGAGCGCATCGTGCAAATCAGCTCACGCATGGAAAGGCCCGAGGACTTTGGCCGCATCATCGTGGCGCGCAAAAACGGCACGCCCATTCGCCTGTCACAAGTGGCCAAGGTGCAAGACGGCGCGCAAGAGCTGGAAAACCTGGCGCTCTACAACGGCCAGCGTACCCTCTTGATGTCGGTGCAAAAGTCGCAAGATGAAAACACCATCCAAGTGGTCGACGGCTTGGTCAAGGCCGTGGCCGAGTTGCAGAGCCAACTGCCACCGGGCGTCAAGCTCGAGCCCATCACCGACAACTCACGCCCCATCCGCGTGTCGGTCAACAACGTGCGCCAAACCCTGATCGAGGGGGCCATCCTCACGGTGCTGATCGTGTTTTTGTTCCTCAACTCCTGGCGCTCCACGGTCATCACGGGCCTGACGCTGCCGATCTCGCTGATCGGCACCTTCATGTTCATGCAGATGTTCGGCTTCACCATCAACATGATCACGCTGATGGCGCTGAGTCTGTGTGTGGGCCTGCTGATCGACGACGCGATTGTGGTGCGCGAGAACATCGTGCGCCATGTGCAAATGGGCAAAGACGCCTACAAGGCCTCTTTGGAGGGCACACAAGAAATTGGCCTGGCCGTGCTGGCCACCACCTTGTCCATCGTGGCGGTGTTTTTGCCGATCGGTTTCATGGAGGGCATCATCGGCAAGTTCTTCCACGAGTTCGGCATCACCATCGTGGCGGCCGTGATGATCTCGATGTTTGTCAGCTTCACACTGGACCCGATGCTGTCCAGCATCTGGCACGATCCGGCCATCGATGCACACGGCAAACACCATGCCCCCGTGACTTGGTACGACAAGACGATCGGCCGCGTGACCGGATGGTTTGACCGGAGCACCGAGCGCTTGGCCGATGGCTACCAAAGCATCTTGCGCTGGGCTCTGGTGCACAAAAAATCCACCGTCTTGCTGGCGCTGGGCATTTTTGTAGCCAGCGTATTCATGGTCCGCTTGCTGGGCACCGAGTTCGTGCCCAAAGCCGATTTTTCCGAGACCTCGCTCAAGTTCGAAACCCCGGTGGGCACCTCGCTCGAAGCGACCGAAGCCAAAACCCGCCAGGTCGAAGCCATCCTGCGCGACTTCCCAGAAGTGCGCTACACCCTCAGCACCATCAACACCGCCAACGCGCAGGGCAAGAACAACGTCAACCTCTACATCCGTCTGGTGGACCGCAAACAACGCAACCGCAACGCCGACCAGATGTCGGCCGTGCTGCGAGAACGCCTGAAACAGGTGCCTGGCATCGCGGTCACGCACGCTGGTTTGCTGGACGCCATTGGCGGCAACAAGCAAGTCGAGTTTTCACTGCAAGGCCCGGATCAAAAAGAGCTGGAGCGCCTGGCGCTGCTGGCATTGGCCAAGGTGAGAGAAATTCCCGGCCTGGTAGACCTGGACTCCAGCGTCAAACCCAACAAGCCCGTCATCGGTGTTGAGGTGTTGCGCGATGCTGCCTCGGACCTGGGCTTGGGCACGGCGCAACTGGCGGGGCCTTTGCGCACTTTGGTGGCCGGGCAAACCGTGGGCAACTGGCGCGCCCCCGATGACCAGACCTACGACGTGAACGTGCGTCTGGCACCCGAAGCCCGCAACAGTCCGCAAGACTTGGAGCGATTGCCCTTCATTGTGGGCACCGCTTCCGATGGCAGCCCACGCATCGTGCGGTTGGGCCAAGTGGCCGAGGTGAGCGAAACCACCGGCTCCAACCAGATCAACCGCCGCGACATGATGCGCGAGGTGGCCATCAATGCCAACGTCTTCGGACGTTCAGCAGGCGAAGTTTCTGCCGACATCCGCAAAGCCATGGACAGCCTGAACCTGCCGCCCGGCTACCGCTACAGCTTTGGCGGCTCCACCAAAAGCATGGGCGAGTCCTTTGAATATGCCTTATCCGCCCTGGCCATGGCGGTGATCTTCATTTACATGATTTTGGCCAGCCAATTCAAGAGCTTCTTGCAACCCATGGCGCTGATGACCTCCCTGCCGCTGACCTTGATCGGCGTGGTGCTGGCCCTGATGGCTTTTCGCTCGACCTTGTCGATGTTCTCCATCATCGGCGTGATCATGCTCATGGGTCTCGTGACCAAAAACGCCATCTTGCTGGTGGACTTTGCCATCCGTGCCCGGGAAGATGGCCTGGAGCGCAGTGAGGCCTTGCTGCTGGCGGCCAAAGTGCGCCTGCGCCCGATTTTGATGACCACTTTGGCCATGATTTTCGGCATGGTGCCGCTGGCCTTTGCGTTGAGCGAAGGTGCCGAGCAACGGGCTCCCATGGGGCAGGCGGTCATTGGCGGGGTGATCACGTCATCACTGCTGACATTGGTGGTGGTGCCGGTTGTGTACTGCTACATGGACGATCTGGCCCAATGGTTGCGCGCCAAAGCAGGCCTTGCCCCGGCCCGTCAGGCCCAGGACACAAGCGCCCCTTAAAATCTGAGGATATTTGACCAAGACCCCTGCAGGAGTAATAAAAATGGATCTGAACCAGGCCCGCTTCAACATGATTGAGCAGCAAATCCGCCCCTGGGAAGTGCTGGACCCGCAAGTGCTGGCCCTGCTGTCCACTGTGCGCAGAGAAGACTTTGTGCCCTTGGCACACAAAGCACTGGCCTTTGTGGACATGGAGATTCCGCTGGGCGCTGCTGCCAACCAGGTCATGCTGGCCCCACGCGTGCAGGCGCGTTTGCTGCAAGACCTGGCCGTGCAAAAAACCGACAAGGTGCTGGACGTTGGCACTGGTTCAGGCTTCATGGCCGCTTTGTTGGCCCATCAGGCCGCCAGCGTGCTGAGCCTGGAGATCGACCCGGCCTTGACCGCTATGGCCCAGGCCAACCTGCAAAAAGCGGGCGTGAGCAATGCCGTCGTGCGCTGTGCCGATGGCAGTGCCGGTGCTGCTGCAGACGGTCCTTTTGACGCCATCGTGCTCAGCGGCTCGGTCGCTGAAGTGCCAGCCGCCTTGCTGCAGCAGCTGAGCGTGGGTGGCCGCTTGGCCACCATTGTGGGCGAGGAGCCCATGATGCGCGCCACAATCATCACCCGCACCGGTACCAACAGCTGGACGACCACAGAACCCTGGGACTGCAATGCCCCCCGCTTGTCTGGTTTTGCAGAACCCTCACGCTTCAAATTCTGAAACCGCCATGCAGCAACTCTACCCCGCCCAAATCGCTGAATGGGCCAGCCAACAGGGGCAGCGCCCAGTTTTGCTCGATGTGCGCGAGGGCTGGGAAGTGCAAACGGCCAGCGTCCAGCCCGATGCTTTGGAATTGCTGCACATGCCCATGCAATCCATTCCGGCACGCCTGGATGAACTCGACAAATCTCGACCCATTGCCTGCTTGTGTCACCACGGCGGACGCAGCATGCAGGTGGCCAGCTTCTTGATGCAGCACGGCTTCGAGGTGGTCAACGTGGCCGGCGGCATTCACGCCTGGTCGGCGCAAGTCGACCCCAGCATTCCGGTTTATTGAGTCTGTTTATTGCGTCAGCTTTTGACCCCATGTGGGCCCACATTTTTTAAAAAGACTTGCCATGAAACTGCGTACCTTGCCCCTGACTTTGGCCTTGATGGCCGCCTTTGCAGGCACAGCACAGGCCCAAAGCCTGGCCACGCTCTATGAAGCGGCCAAAGGCCACGACGCCACCTTCAAGTCGGCCCGTCTGCAGTACGAGGCCACACTGGCCAAGGCTGAGCAGGCCAAAGCCTTTCTGCGGCCCACGGCGGGTTTGGGAGGCAACCTGTCTGAAACCGATCTGGACAACCAGACCCTCCATAGAGACAGCCAATTTGGTACCCGCTCCGTTACGCTCAGCGCCAGCCAGCCGCTGTACCGACCCGCCAACCAGGCCAGCTACGAACAAGGCATGAAGCAAGTGGCCTTGGCCCAGGCCCAGCTGAAAGTGGCCGAGCAAGAACTCATCGTGCGCCTGAGCCAGGCTTACTTTGACGTGCTGACCGCGCAGGAAAGCTTGAATTTCGTCAAAGCCCAGAAATCGGCTGTGTCCGAGCAGCTCGCTGCCGCCAAGCGCAACTTTGAAGTGGGCACCTCCACCATCACCGACACACGCGAAGCCCAAGCCCGCTTTGACCTGGTCACCGCGCAGGAAATCGCCGCCGACAACGACCTGCGCATCAAGAAACTGGCCTTGGACGACACTGTGGGCCAACGCGAAGTCGCTCCAAAGTCTTTGTTGGGCGCGGTCAACATGGACGGCCTGCAAAGCGGCAGCATCGAGTCGTGGGTAGCGCAATCGGCCCAAGACAACGGCACCCTGGCCCAGGCCCGCATTGCCCAGGAGGTGGCCGGACTTGAAATCATCAAAGCCCAAGCTGCTCTGCGGCCCACGCTCGACCTGACCGGCAGCTACGGCATGACGCGTTACCG
>JAIXOZ010000069.1 GCA_027486495.1 Comamonadaceae bacterium
TGGCGCGCTTCGCGCAGCGAAGGCTCGGCCTCCAGCAGGTCCGAGATTTGGCAAAAACAGGTGTAACGAGCGTTCATTGCAGACTTTCAGCGTGACAGCGCAGGCACAGCGCCCGAGCCCAGATCCCAATACAAACCGGTCATGACGCTCAGCGCCTCGCGCAGCAACTCGGCAGGCAAATGCTCGTTGGGCGCGTGCTGCGAACAGCCCGGGTAAGAGTGCGGCACCCAAATGGTTTTCAGGCCCAACACGTCGGTGAAGATGTCGTTGGGCAATGAGCCTCCCAGATTGGGCAGCACCGCCGGTTTTTTGCCCGTGGTGTGGGCCAGCGAATCCACCGCCCAGCGCACCCAGTCATCGTCCGGGTCAATGCGGGTGGCCTTGAACAACTCGTCGCGTGCCGCCTTGATCTGCACAAAACCAAAACCGTGCCGATCCAGTTGCCTGCGCAAAGCGGGCAGGATGTCGTTCGGGTCAATGCCCACCACAAAGCGCAACTGCCCACAGGCCCAGGCCCTGGCCGGAATGGCGTTGACCGGCGTGTCGGGGTTGCCGGTTTTGAAGGCCAGCACTTCAAACGAAGACCAACCAAACACGCGCTCAGCGGGGCTCAAGCCCGGCTGGCCCCAGCCCGGCTCGATCTCGGGTCCATCGGCACCGCCATCCACCTCGCAATCGGCCAGCACGCGGCGCACCGAGTCGGGCAAAGAAGCGGGCTTCCACTCGGGCACCAAAATTTCACCCGTGGCCGACACCAAACTGGCCAGCGCGTGCGCCATCTGAATGCCGGGGTTGGAGATCAGGCCGCCCCAGTTGCCTGAATGGTGCGCGCCCGCACGCGCTTCGATGAACAACTCAAAATTGATGCAGCCGCGCGAGCCCAGAAAAATTGTGGGGCGGTCTGCCCGCAGGCGGGGGCCGTCTGACGCGATCAACAAATCGGCTTGCATCAAGTCGCGGTGCTCGGCGCACACATCGCGCAAACCGGGCGAGCCGGTTTCCTCGCCCATCTCGATCAGGTATTTGGCATTGAAGCCCAAGCGCCCCCGCTCGGCCAGCACGCAGGCCATGGCCTGCAGATTCACGCTGTGCTGGCCCTTGTTGTCGGCAATGCCCCGGCCATACCAGCGCCCGGCTTGCTCGGTCAGCGACCAGGGTGACAAACCGCTTTTCCATTCTTTGTCCAGGCCGCGGATCACATCACCATGGCCGTAACCCAGCGCGGTGGGCAAAGCGGGGTCTTCAATGCGCTCAGCCCACAAAAACGGTGCTTTGGCTTTGGGGTGCTGTAGCAGGCGGCAGGCAAAACCCATGGCTTCAAAGGCTGGTTGCATCTCTTGCGTGAGATAAGCCTGCAGTTGCTCGGCCTGTTCGGGGTTTTGGCTCTCGGTGGGGGCGGCCACGCGCCGCGCCAGGGTTTGCTGAAAATGGCCCTCGTCAAAATGGCGCTCGGCTCGGTCAATGGCGGCTTGTCGGCTCATGGGGTCTTTCCAAAGCCACGAAAAGTCATGGCCAATGAAGTCAAACCACCAAGGTGCCAGCACAGCGCCTGCAAGTCAAGCACCCATGTGATGACCTGGCCCGCAGGTGACAGCCGGTTGTGATTTCAGCGCCTGCCAGTGCCCGATTGGCCCGGTTTGGCAAAGTCGGCGTCGATCCAGGCCTGCGCGGTCTGGCGGTTGAGTTTGAAGCCGGCATCCACCTTGACTTCAGCCAGCTCATCGCCGCCTTCGTCCTGCACGCTCAGCACCGCATAAGGGTTGTCTTCGTCGGGCACGATGCGCAGCAGCACCGTGACACGGCTGTCCTTGCCGTTCACGGTCACGCTCTGATTCAGCTGGGCGTGCAACTGTTGCTCGCTGCGGCGCACAAATTCACTGGCGGTTTTGACCAGCGTGATGAAGGCCGTGCCGTCCAGCGGCTTGGGGTTCTTTTTGTCGCGGCCCATGGTCCAGGGGCCGACCAGCGCGGGTTCTGTCTCCCCCGCCTTGAACATGGCCACGGCCCAACCATCATCGTCGTCGTTTTTGATGACCTGGGCGGTCCATTGCTCGTCTTGCCAAAGGCGTGCTTCCTGCAGCAGGGGCGTGTCGTGTGTGTCGTCGGTCATGGTTCGTTGGCGAAATGAGGGATGGCGATCATGCCTGATGAAAGCAAACCCGATGATGTTGACATGTCCGCGCAGCACCTGTTTTTGTCATCCCCGGCGAAGACCCGGAATCCATGGTGCAGCCTAGCCCTTGCCGATACCCGTTGCGCGCATCGGTTCAAGGCTGCAAATGCAAAGCCAGCACCAGCACCTGGCTTGCGCCTTGTTCGCGCAACAGTGCTGAAGCCACCGTGACGGCCCAGCGGGTGCGCACGGTGCTGGCGACCAACAGCACAGGCCCTGCAGGCAAATTTGCATCAGAGGCCAAACGAATCGCCGACTCCAGATGCGCCACCACCGGTGTGGATGCGCTGTCATCTGGCGCTGGCCCGCCGCGCCAGCTGAACACATCGTGCAGCGGCAAGCGCCCCTTGCGCGCCATGTGCTCGGCCATCACGCGGTTGGTGGCCATGTCTGGCGCGGGCAGCGGCACCACGCACACAGGGCGCGCAGGCCAGGTCTTGGCCCAGCGTCCCAGTGTGGCCACGGCCCCAGCCAACAAATCGAGCGGGACATCGCCCGAAGGGCCCAGGCGCAAAGTCTGCAGTTCAGCCACCCAGCCCGGATCGTCAGCAAAGGCCACAGCGCGGCCCACATCGAACCCGCGAATCGTGCCCTTGCGCCCCACACCACTTGGCCAGCGTTTGCGCGGCTCAATGTCCACATCCATGCCACGCAAGAAATCACGGGCTGCGATCAATTTGTCTTGTGAAGGCGCAAGGCCCGGAAACGGCACCCGCCCCGTGCACACCGAGCATCGCCCGCATGGCGCGGGCGACGGGTCGTCCAGCGCGGTTTGCAAATACGCCATCAGGCAGCCTGCACCTTGCGCGTACTGGCGCATGATGCCCGCCTCTTGTTGGCGCACCTGAGCCAGCGCCGTCCACTTGGCCGTGTCGTGTTCATAAGGCACGCCTGTGGCCCGCCAGGCCGAGCCGTCTTTGTCCACCACGCCCTCGACCGCCAAAATTTTGAGCAGCGCCTCCAAACGCCCCCGGCGCACACCCGTGTCGGCTTCGATCTCGATCAGGCTGCGGGCATCACCACCCAGGCTGCTCAGCACTTTCTCGGCGGTCTTCGGATCGGGAATGGACGCGGTGGCAAAGTAATCCCAAATGCGCTCGTCCGCATCGGACGGCAGCAACACCCCTTCGGCATGCGCCACTGCACGCCCTGCCCGCCCCACTTGCTGGTAATAGGCCACCGGCGTTGAGGGCGAGCCCACATGCACGCAAAAGCCGAGGTCCGGCTTGTCATACCCCATGCCCAGCGCCGAGGTGGCCACCACCGCCTTGACCTGGTTGTGGCGCAAACGGTCTTCCACTTTCAGGCGGGTGTCCGCGTCGATCTGCCCGGTGTAGGCATCCACCGCATGGCCGCAACTGCGCAAAAAAGCCGTCAGCCGCTCGGCCTCGGCCACTGTCAACACATACACAATGCCCGAGCCGGGCAACTGCTCCAGCGCGTCGGCAATCCAGGCATAGCGCTGCAAGGGTGACAA
>JAIXOZ010000109.1 GCA_027486495.1 Comamonadaceae bacterium
GTGAAGGTCACCATCAGCAAGACCGCCACCGGCTCTGGCCAGCTCGAGCCCGTACCCAGGACATAGCGGGCGAAAACGCCCCATGGAATGATCAGGCTCATCGCCAAAATCGACAGGCCTGAAATCCAAATGCAAAACAGGTAAAGGCGGTCAAGGAAACGCAACATATTCCAAAATCCTCGCGGGCGAGTTCATCAAAACCAAAGGGACGGGGCTCACCCCGTCCCATCTCGCGCAGCGGCGTTTGAGGCCACTGCAAGCGGATCACCTGACCGCTTCGATGCGCTTCATCAGCTCGGCGTATTGCGCGCCGTATTTGGCACGCACAGGGGCCGTGGCGTCATAAAAGGGCTTTTTGTCCACGGCCTTGAACTGAATGCCAGCGGCCTGGAGCTTGGTCGAGTACTCAGCCACGCTCTTGTCCCACAAGGCACGCTGCTCCATTTGCGCCTCGCCAGAAAACTTCATCACACTGGCTTGGTCGGCCGGGGTCAATTTGTCCCAAGTGACCTTGGACATGACGAAAATTTCAGGAATGATCAAGTGCGTGGTCTGGGTGTAAAACTTCACGCCAGTGGAGTACTGGTTAGAGGTAAACAAAGTCGGTGGGTTGTTTTCAGCCCCGTCCACCACGCCGGTTTGCAGCGCACTGTACACATCGTTATGGCCCATGCTGATGCCGTTACCGCCCATGGCGTTCATGGTGTCCACAAACAGCGGGTTACCCATGACGCGGATCTTCAGGCCCTTGAGGTCAGCTGGGGTTTTGATTTCTTTTTTGGTGTAGAGACTGCGCGAGCCGCTGTCCATGAAGCCCAAGGCCACCAATCGGGCAGGGCTTTTGGTGATTTTCTCCAAAATCTCCTTGCCCACAGGCCCGTCGATCACAGCCCGCATGTGCGCCTCATCGCGGAACACAAAGGGCATGTTGAACACGTTCACATCGGGCACCACCGGTCCCAGAATGCCCAATGAAATGCGGGCAATCTGAATCGCACCGATCTGGGTTTGCTCCACCACTTCTTTTTCAGAGCCCAAGACACCACCTGGGAACATTTGCAGCTTGAAGCGGCCATTGGTGGCAGCCTCAAGCTTTTTACCCATGTTTTCAATCGCCACCACGTTGGGGTAGCCTGCAGGATGGACATCCGAGGCCTTTAACACGGTTTGAGCGGAAGCCATTGGGGTCATGGTCATGGCCAGCACTGCGGCGGCCGCTGAGGAAAGCAGGTTTCTGCGAAAGTTCATGGGGGTCTCCTGTGAAAGGTTGGGGGCAATTGACATCAACTGAAACATTGAAAATTCAATACCAAGTCATCAGTTGTCGTACAATTTGCCACATGATTATCGTTGAGCTTCGACATTCGGACAGCTAGGGATTACCCATGGATGCCACGACCCTCTCCTTGAAAAAACCAGGCGGCCTGGCCGTACAACTGGTCCACGCCACGACCGAACAAATCCGCAGCGGTCGCCTCAAAGCTGGCGACAAATTGCCGACCGAAGCAGCCATCATGAAAGATTTTGGCGTGAGCCGCACCGTGGTGCGCGAAGCGATTTCGCGGCTGCAGGCCTCAGGCTGGGTCGACACGCGCCACGGCATTGGCACCTTTGTGTTGCCCAAAAGCGAGCACCCGTCTTTTCGCATCAGCCCGGAGCAAATGGGCACCCTGCGAGAGGTCATTGCCCTGCTTGAATTTCGCATCAGCGTGGAAACTGAAGCCGCTGCTTTGGCTGCCGTTCGCCGCACGCCGGAGGATTTGTCTGAATTGAAGTTGTCACTTCAAGCCTTCAACAGCGCATTGGAAGAAGGCCGCGACGCCGTGATGGCAGACCACCAGTTTCATCAGGGCATTGCCCGAGCCACCCAAAACCACCACTTCGTCGACCTGATGCATTCCTTGGGTTCGGGAGTTATTCCTCGCGCCCGCATCAGCGGCATCCTGACCACCGACCCCGAGCGGCAAAACTACCTGCGCCGCGTCAACCAGGAACACGAGAGCATCTACAACGCCATTGTCGATCAGGACGTGGAAGCGGCCAGAGCCGCCATGCGCACCCACTTGGCCAACAGCCGTGAACGCCTGCGCAAGAGTGACCCCGACAGCCCAGGCTGAATCAACACAGCCCATCACCCGAGTTTTCCCCAATGGCCAACTTGCCACTAGGTTGTACGATGTCTATTGACTAGGCCCTTACATCATGACACCCCTTCACACCCCCACCATCACCCGCATGCAGGTGATCCCCGTGGCGGGCCATGACGGCATGCTGATGAACCTCAGCGGCGCCCATGGCCCCTTCTTCACCCGCAACATCGTCATCCTGACCGACTCGTCGGGCCACACCGGCGTGGGCGAAGTGCCCGGTGGCGAAAAAATTCGCCAGACCCTGGAAGACGCACGCCCTCTGGTCGAAGGCCAGCCGATTGGCCAGTACAACGCGGTGCTGCAGGCCATGCGCCAGCAGTTTGCCGACCGCGACAGCGGTGGCCGAGGCCAGCAAACCTTTGACTTGCGCATCACCATCCACGCCGTCACCGCCGTGGAAAGCGCCCTGCTCGACCTGCTGGGCCAGCACCTGAATGTGCCCGTGTGCGCTCTGCTGGGCGAAGGCCAGCAACGCAGCCGCGTACAAATGCTGGGCTATCTGTTTTATGTGGGCGACCGCCAGCAAACCGACCTGCCCTACCGCAGCGAGCCCGATCAGGCCGACAACTGGCTGCGCCTGCGCCACGAAAAAGCCATGACGGCCGAGGCCGTGGTTCGCCTGGCCGAAGCGGCACAAGCCCGCTACGGTTTTCAGGACTTCAAGCTCAAAGGCGGCGTGCTGCGCGGCGAAGAAGAAGTCGAGGCCGTGGTGGCCCTGCACGAACGCTTTCCCAAGGCCCGCATCACGCTCGACCCCAACGGCGGCTGGCTGCTCAAAGACGCGATTCGATTGCTGCGCGATCACCGCAGCACCATGGCCTATGCCGAAGACCCCTGTGGCGCAGAAGGCGTGTTCTCGGGTCGCGAGGTCATGGCCGAATTCCGCCGCGCCACCGGCTTGCTCACCGCCACCAACATGGTGTCCACCGACTGGCGCGAAATGGCCCACAGCATCCAGCTGCAATCGGTGGACATTCCACTGGCCGACCCGCATTTCTGGACGCTGCAAGGCTCGGTGCGCGTGGCACAGCTGTGCCAAATGTACGACCTGACCTGGGGCTCGCACTCCAACAACCACTTCGACATTTCTTTGGCCATGTTCACGCAATGTGCGGCAGCAGCACCGGGCAAAGTCACGGCCATCGACACGCACTGGATCTGGCAAGACGGCCAGTTCCTCACCAAAGACCCGCTGCAAATCAAAGACGGCTACGTCGATGTGCCCGCCAAACCGGGTCTTGGCATCGAGGTGGACATGGACGCGGTGATGAAAGCGAACCAGCTCTACCAGCAGCACGGCCTGGGCGCACGCGACGACGCCATCGCCATGCAATACCTGATCCCCGGCTGGAAGTTCAACAACAAAATGCCTTGCATGGTGCGCTGAATCCAAGACCACCACACCCACTCGCTCACTTCGAGGAATCACCCCATGGACATGCCCATCAACCATTTCAAACACGCAATCCAATCCGGCCAAAAGCAGATCGGTCTGTGGTCGCACCTGTGCAGCAACATCAGCACCGAAATCCTGGCGCATTGCAACTTTGACTGGCTGCTGCTGGACATGGAGCACTCGCCCAACGACCTGACCGAAATCGTGGCGCAATTGCAAGCCATGAAAGGCAGCCCCACCACAGCCATCGTGCGCCCACCGTGGAACGACATGGTGACCTTCAAGCGCCTGCTCGATGTGGGTGTACAAACCCTGTTGGTGCCCTACATCCAGAACAAAGAAGAAGCCCAACAAGCCGTGTCCTACACCCGCTACCCACCCCACGGTGTGCGCGGTTACGCGGGTGCACCACGCGCCAGCCACTATGGCCGCGTCAAGGGTTACGCCCAGCACAGCAGCGAAGAAATTTGCGTCTTGCTGCAGGTGGAAACCGTTGAAGGCCTCAAAAACATCGAAGCCATTGCCAACGTCGACGGCGTGGACGGTGTGTTCATCGGCCCTGGCGACTTGTCTGCGGCGCTGGGCCACTTGGGCAACCCCAAGCACCCCGAAGTGCTCAAAGTCATCGACGAGTCGATTGCCCGCATCAAGGCCTGCGGCAAAGCGGCTGGCATCTTGACGGGTGACGAAACCCTGGCCAAACACTATGTAGAGCAAGGCTGCCTGTTTGTGGCCGTAGGCGCTGACCAGAATGTGTTGCGCGACAGCGCCACGGCACTGGCGGGTCGTTTCAAATCCTGAATTTCAAAAACCACATGCTCAAAACACCCACCTCCGCCATCCGATTCCCCCGCTTGCTGCTCACGGGCGCGGGCGGTAACCTGGGCAAAGAACTTCGCCCCCGCATGAAAGCCTATTGCGACGTGCTGCGCGTGAGCCACCGTCGGGACTTGGAGCCAGCACAGGAGGGGGAAGAAGTCCAACTCGCATCCCTCGAAGACAAAGACCAAATGATGGCCCTGCTCGACGGTGTCAGCGCGGTGGTGCACATGGGCGGCGTCTCGACTGAACAGCCTTGGGAGCCGATCCTGGCGGGCAACATCGTGGGCATGGTCAACTTGTATGAAGCCGCACGCCTGAAGGGCGTCAAGCGCATTGTGTTTGCCAGCTCCAACCATGTGACCGGGTTTTACCGTCAAGACGAAGTCGTCAACACCCGCATGCCGCCCAAACCCGACGGCTTTTACGGCCTGTCCAAAGCCTTTGGCGAAGACTTGGCCCAGCTGTATTGGGACCGTTGGGGCATCGAGACCGTGAGCCTGCGCATTGGCTCCTCCTTTGCCGAACCCAAAGACCGCCGCATGCTGGCCACCTGGTTGAGCTTTGATGACCTAGAGCGCTTGGTCGTGGCAGCCCTGACGGCCCCCATCGTGGGCCACAGCATCATTTACGGCATGTCGGACAACCAAACCACCTGGTGGGACAACACCCATGCCAAACACATCGGCTACCGCCCTTTGGACTCGTCCGACGAGTTCCGTCCTGCCGTGGAAGCGCGCCAACAAAGCATCGACAGCCAGGACCCTGCAGCCATCTACCAAGGCGGCGCATTTGTGAAAGCCACACCCCACGGCTGAAACACGCCACAAGAAATTTCAAGCGCTCTGTCCCAAGTTTCACAAGCTGGCACCAAGCCAGCGGCTACGATGCGGGTCAGTTCTGATTGATAAAAACCCAGGAGACCCCCCATGCCCGTGATCACCACCATCGAAGACCTGCGCGTTCTGGCCGAAAAGCGCGTCCCGCGCATGTTTTACGACTACGCGGACAGCGGCTCCTGGACCGAAAGCACCTACAGGGCCAACGAAAGCGATTTCCAGAAGATCAAGCTGCGCCAGCGCGTGGCCGTCAACATGGAAAACCGCAGCACCGCCAGCACCATGGTGGGCCAGCAGGTCGCCATGCCGGTGGCCATTGCGCCCACGGGCCTGACTGGCATGCAGCACGCCGACGGCGAAATTTTGGCCGCCCGCGCTGCCAAAAAGTTTGGCGTGCCCTTCACGTTGTCCACCATGAGCATCTGCTCCATCGAAGACGTGGCCAAGCACGCTGGTGAAGGCTTTTGGTTTCAGCTGTATGTGATGAAAGACACGGGCTTCATCGAACGCCTGATTGACCGCGCCAAAGCCGCCAACTGCGGCGCTTTGGTGCTCACGCTGGACTTGCAAATTTTGGGTCAGCGCCACAAGGACCTGAAAAACGGCCTGTCTGCACCGCCCAAGCTGACCCTCAAAAACATCGTCAACATCGCCACCAAGCCGCGTTGGGCCTTGGGCATGCTGGGCACTCCGCGTCGCCAGTTCGGCAACATCGTGGGCCATGTCACGGGCGTGGCCGACATGAGCAGCCTGTCGTCATGGACCGCCTCGCAATTTGACCCCGGCCTGAACTGGGGCGATGTGGAATGGATCAAAAAGCGCTGGGGCGGCAAGTTGATTTTGAAGGGCATTCAAGACGTGGAAGACGCCCACATGGCGGTGCAATCGGGCGCCGACGCCCTCATCGTCAGCAACCATGGCGGCCGCCAGCTTGACGGCGCACAGTCCAGCATCGAAGCCCTGCCCGCCATCGTGGATGCCGTGGGCCAGAAGATCGAGGTGCACATGGACGGCGGCATCCGCAGCGGCCAGGACGTGGTCAAAGCCCGCGCACTGGGCGCCCAAGGTGTCTACATTGGCCGCTCCATGCTGTACGGCCTGGGTGCCATGGGCGAAGCAGGTGTGACCAAAGCGCTGGAAATCATCCACAAAGAACTCGATCTGACCATGGCCTTTTGTGGCCGCACACAAATGGACACGGTGGACCAGAGCATCTTGCTGCCAGGCACCTACCCAAAGGCCTGATGGGGCCTGCATCGACCGCGATAACTGGGTCATTCCCAACGACACTGTCATTCCCGACTTGATCGGGAATCCATCTTCGCCAAGCTGGATCCTCGGATCAAGTCCGAGGACGACAAAACACTTGGGGTCCTGTGACATCATGGCACTGTCCTGAACGCACCCGCACCCAGCCGTGACCCCGCCCATCCGCCGCATTGCCCACCTCGACATGGACGCGTTTTACGCGTCCTGCGAGTTGCTGCGCTACCCGCAGCTCAAGGGCTTGCCGGTGGTCATTGGCGGCGGCAGGCGCAAAGAAGACGACCTGCTGGGCAAGCTGCAAGCGGCCTACCCGGATGACGAGTGGACCCAAGACACCTTTGCCGAGCGGCTGGACCGCATTCCAGTCGACTTTTTTCCGCGCATTGAGGGCTACACCGGGCGCGGCGTGATCACCACCGCCACCTATGCGGCGCGGCAGTTCGGCATCGGCTCGGCCATGGGCCTGATGAAAGCGGCCAAGCTGTGCCCGCAGGCCATTTTGTTGCCGGTGGACTTTGAGCGCTACCGGCACTTTTCGCGCACCTTCAAAAGCATCATTTTGGATATCGCCCCCGTCATGCAGGACCGTGGCGTGGACGAGGTTTACATCGACTTCACCGACGTGCCCGGCGGCCAGCGCGAAGGCGGACGTGTGTTGGCGCGCTTGATCCAGAAAAGTATTTTTGACGCCACGGGCCTGACCTGCTCGGTGGGCGTGGCACCCAACAAACTGATCGCCAAGATGGCCAGCGAGTTCAACAAACCCAACGGCATCTCCATCGTCCACGAGGCCGACCTGCAAACCCAGATCTGGCCCCTGGCTTGCCGCAAGATCAACGGCGTGGGCCCCAAGGCCGACGAAAAACTCAAGGGCTTTGGCATCCACACCATTGGCGACCTGGCCGCACGCGAACAGCACTGGCTGATGGAAAACTTTGGCAAAAGCTACGGCGCCTGGCTGCACGAAGCCGCCTGGGGCCGCGACGACCGCCCGGTGGAGACCGAGAGCGAACCCGTCAGCATGAGCCGCGAAACGACGTTTGAACGCGACCTGCACGCCGTGCGCGACCGCGAAGAATTGGGCACGGTCTTCACCCGCCTGTGCGAACAAGTGGCCGCCGACCTGCAGCGCAAAGGCTACGAAGGCAAAACCATCGGCATCAAGCTGCGCTATGACAACTTTCAGTCCGTCACCCGCGACCAGACCCTGACCGAATACACCGCCGATGCCAAACACATCCGGCTGATGGCAGGCCAGTGCCTCAAGCGGGTGGACTTGTCGCGCCGCCTGCGGCTGCTGGGGGTGCGGGTGGGCTCCTTAGTCAAGGCGGGGACAGGTGGTGCACTCGACAATCACCCCATAAGCGCAGAAGAACCCGAGCACGGACCCCAAACACTGCTGTTCACCGACGACTGAGCGTCAAAACACACCTCAGTGGCTGTGCAGTTTTTCTTGCAGCCACACCTTGATGAGCGACTGGTAGGGAACATCGCGGGCATTGGCCGCCACCTTAATGCCATCTAGCAAATGCTGTGGCAATCGAAGCGAAATCGTCTTGGTGGTGGGTTTCAAGTTGGGCAACTTGACCTTTTGTGCCTTTGTCCAGTCCACATGCACCGTGGAGTCATGCGTCTCCCAATAGGCGCGCTCCTGTGCCTCTGTTTTGAATTTGGGAATCGGCTCTTTAGCTGTCTGCTTGCTCATAAACACTGCGCTCCTTTCTGTGCATGTCCCGCGCTGAAATCACGCGTATCAACTCGCCTGACCGGCGCAAAGTGAAGGTGATGTGCAATCGTCGCCCCTCATCCGTCGCACCCAACGCATGAAGTCGTGCCTCACTCTGGCTGTGCGCAACGTCGTCCAACAACAGCAAGGGCGCATTGAAGAAAACCTGTTCGGCCTCTGCCATGCTCACACCATGTTTGTCATTCTTACGCTCGTTGCCCGCATCCCATTCAAAGCCGACGATGCTTGAAAGATCAATCATATTTTGTATATTACTATCATTTACAAAAATTGACCAGTCAGAACCAACTCGGTCAAAACCGGGACATGCCCAGTCAGAACAAACCGATACATTGCCCAAAAAGGAGACAACCCATGAACAATCTGAAATGCTTTTCCCTCTCGACTGAAAACCACATCGCCCACTTGGTGCTCAACCGCCCCGAGGCGATGAACACCATGAGCCCCACCTTCTGGCGCGAGCTGCACGAGGTGCTGACCGACATCCACAGGGCGGGCACGGCGCGAGCGCTGGTCATCTCCAGCACCGGCAAACACTTCAGCGCAGGCATGGACCTGCAGACTTTTGGCAGCGCCATCCAAATGGACGACACCAGCGCCGAAAGCCGCTCGGCCGTGTACGACATGCTGACCGACATGCAGCACACCTTCACCTTGCTCGAAGAACTGCGCATCCCCGTGATCGCGGCCATTCACGGCGGCTGCATTGGCGGCGCGGTCGACATGGTCACCGCCTGCTGCATGCGCTACGCCTCGGCCGACGCGTTCTTTTGCATCCAGGAAATCAACATCGGCATGGTGGCCGACGTGGGTACGCTGCAGCGCCTGCCCAAGCTGCTGCCCATGGCCTTGGTCAAAGAACTGGCCTATACGGGCCGCCGCATGAGCGCCGACAAGGCCTTGGCCCACGGCCTGGTGAACGAAGTGCTGCCCACGCACGAAGCTTGCGTGGCCGCTGCCCTGCAAGCCGCCAAAGAAATCGCCAGCAAACCACCCGTGGCCATCTGGGGCTCCAAGCAAGTGCTGCACTACGCCCGCGACCACAGCACCGAAGACAGCCTGCGCCACATGGGCTGGCTGCAAGGCGCGATCTGGAGCAACGCCAACGTGCGCGAGGCCATCACTGCCATGCAACAAAAGCGCGAAGCGAATTTCGCGCCGCTGCCGCCGCTCAAGGGGTTTCGGGAATTTGGGTAGACCGATTAGGAGGTGTGGTGGTAACGCTAGCGAAAAGTGTGGATGCCACGACTTATTGCCGCAAGCTCAAACAGCGCCTGAAGGCTAAGAGTCTTGAAACCGTGACAAATTGTCACGGTTTGAAAATAAAGGCAACCGACGATAAATTGCATGCGCGGGTTACAGTACGCCATGGGTTGAAACTGGAAAGCTTATAACCATGAAATTTGAGTGGGATCAGACCAAAGCTGAAAGCAATGTCAAAAAACACAACGTTAGCTTCGATGAGGCTGCATCGGTGTTCCTTGATGAACTGGCAGTTTCAGGTAACGATCCAGATCATTCGGTAGGCGAATCACGGTACATCACTTTTGGCGCATCGAGTTTGGGGCGCTTGCTCGCTGTCTCACACACTTACCGCTCAAGTTCCATTCGAATCATCAGTGCTCGAAGGGTCACCCGTTCTGAAAGGAAAATTTATGAAGAAAGTTGAACCTGAAATGCGGGCAGAGTACAAGCGCTCTGACTTCTCAAAGCTGGAACGAGGAAAATTTCTCAAAGCTGCTGCCAAAGGCACATCAGTCGCCCTGATCGAGCCCAAACTTGCCAAAGCATTTCCCACTTCCGAAGCTGTGAATGAGGCGCTCCGCGGCCTGCTCGTGCTGGCAGACGAAACGGCTCGCATCACTGGCCGGTCAAACAGATCCACCAGAAAGCAGGCCGCAGCCTGAGCACCGAAGACAGCCTGCGCCAAATGGGCTGGCTGCAAGGCGCAATCTGGAGCAACGCCAACGTGCTCGAGGCCATCACTGCCATGCAACAAAAGCGCGAAGCGAACTTCGCGCCGCTGCCACCGCTCAAGGGGTTTCGGGAATTTGGGTGATACGAGTTAGGCCACAAACCGAGAACACCACCCGCCATGTCAATGACCATTGCACCCGACGATCCCGCTCGGCCAGACGTGTATGCGCTGCTCGACGAGCACCTGCGCCACATGCATGAACTTTCACCGCCTGAAAGCGTGCATGCGCTCGATGTGGACCAACTCAAACGCCCCGAAATCACCTTCTGGTCAGCTCGTGATGGCAATCTGCTTTTGGGCTGTGGCGCACTCAAGGAACTGTCCCTTGATCATGGCGAGATCAAATCTATGCGAACCCCAACGGTCCAGCGACGACAGGGCGCGGGTCGTGCCATTCTGAATCACATCATCAGAGAAGCCATCGTGCGTGGCTACAAACGACTGAGCCTGGAAACCGGGCCAGCCAGCACGTTTGCGCCAGCGCACAAACTGTATGAGAGTGCAGGATTTCGGCCCTGCGGTCCCTTTGGCGACTACCAACTTGACCCCCATAGTGTCTTCATGACCATGGACCTCCAAAGTCATGTGACAGCTTGACTTCACGTCATTCACGCCCGCGCTAAGACTCTGCAAAAAAACTCACGCACAGGGAAGCGACAAAAACCATGGCCATCTACACTGCCGAAATTCTGTGGGCTCGATCTGATCAGAAGTTCACCGACAACCGCTACAGTCGCCAGCACACCTTGCGCTTCGACAGCGGCATTGAAATTGCAGGCTCTTCATCCCCTCACGTTGTTCCACTGCCCTACTCCGTGGTCGATGCCGTAGACCCCGAAGAGGCCTTCGTCGCTTCACTGTCCAGTTGTCACATGCTTTGGTTTTTATCCTTTGCAGTCAAACATGGTTTTGTGGTCGACACCTACCATGACGCAGCAGAGGGCGTGATGGGCAAAAACCCAGAAGGCAAGCTCATGATGACCACCGTCAC
>JAIXOZ010000030.1 GCA_027486495.1 Comamonadaceae bacterium
GCATGCAGGTGCAAGATGGCAGCGCCCGCCTCGGCCGCAGCAATGGCCGCATCGGCAATCTCGTCGGCTGTCACCGGCAAATGCGGCGACATGCTGGGCGTGTGGATGGCGCCGGTGGGGGCGCAAGTGATGATGACTTTGCGGGCTTTGCTCATGAACCGTCTCCTGAAAGTGGTGGCCCAAGCCCTGTGGGCTTGGTCTGAGCCAGAGCCTGCCCGACCTGCGGGCACGTTGAGGTCACCAAGGCAACAAGCGCAACCGTGTCACACCCGAGCCACCCGATTGCAGCAAAATGGCCAGACACACCGTCCAGGAATCTTATGCAGCACCTGTCGCCTTTCATCGCCCCATCCGAGCACCACGAAGCCGACAGCGCATGGGCGCAAATCCAGCTGATTTACCAGCACAGCGTGAACCACCTGCGCCAAGCCATGCGCGAGTTTGTGGCGGGCGCCGACATGGCAGGCTCGCGGGTCAGGGCCTTTTATCCTTTTGTGCGGGTGCAGGTCACCACCGCCAGCCGCAAAAGCGCAGGGCTGGAAAGCCGCTTGAGCTACGGCTTTGTGGCCGAGCCGGGCCGCTTTGAAACCACCCTGACCCGGCCGGACCTGTTCGCCGATTACATCCGCCAGCAACTGGCACTGCTGCTGCAAAACCACGGCGTGAGCCTGCAGGTGGGCACCAGCAACCAGCCGATCCCGATCCACTTTTCTTTCGCTGACGACGAGCACATGGAAGGCAGCCTCAGCCCCGACCGACAGGCTTTGATGCGCGAGGTCTTCGACCTGCCAGACCTGGCCGCCATGGACGACGGAATTGCCAACGGCACACACGAGCCCACGCCCGCCGAAGGTCGACCACTGTCGTTGTTCACCGCGCCGCGCATCGACTATTCGCTGCAGCGCCTGCGCCACTACACCGGCACCTCACCGCATTGGTTTCAAAACTATGTGCTGTTCACCAATTACCAGTTTTACATCGACGAATTCATCGCCCTGGGCCGCGCCGAAATGCAAAACCCGGACAGTGAATACATCGCCTTTGTCGAGCCCGGCAACATGGTCACGCGCCGAGTGGGCCTGACCGCCGAAGCCTTGGACGCCCTGGGCCAAACACCCCCACGCCTGCCCCAAATGCCGGGCTACCACCTGGTGCGCAAAGGCCACAGCGGCATCACCATGGTGAACATTGGTGTGGGGCCTGCCAATGCCAAAACCATCACCGACCACATTGCCGTGCTGCGCCCACACGCCTGGTTGATGCTGGGCCACTGCGCGGGCCTGCGCACCACGCAGCAGCTGGGCGACTACGTGCTGGCCCATGCTTATGTTCGCGAAGACCATGTGTTGGACGAAGAGCTGCCGCTGTGGGTGCCGATCCCGGCGCTGGCCGAGATCCAGGTGGCACTTGAAAAAGCCGTGGCCGAAGTCACCGGCTGCGAAGGCCCCGAGCTCAAACGCTTCATGCGCACCGGCACCGTGGCCAGCACCGACAACCGCAACTGGGAGCTGCTGCCCACCCTCCATGTGGCCAGCACCCCGCAACGCCGCTTCAGCCAAAGCCGCGCCGTGGCGCTCGACATGGAAAGCGCCACCATTGCCGCCAATGGTTTTCGCTTTCGGGTGCCCTATGGCACGCTGCTGTGCGTGAGCGACAAGCCGCTGCACGGCGAGATCAAGCTGCCGGGCATGGCCAACCACTTTTACCGCGAACGCGTCAACCAACACCTGCAAATCGGCATTCGCGCAATGACCTTGCTGCGCAACGCAGGACCCGAACAACTGCACAGCCGCAAGCTGCGCAGCTTTACCGAAGTGGCGTTTCAGTAACCATTTTCAGACGTGAAGAGCGATCAATTTTCACGCCCTGGCTTTCAAGCAGCTCTCAGCACGCCCTCGGTCTTTGCATCAGTTCTGGATCATCTCGGCTAGCCCGGCCCACTCCCGGCACACAGGACTGGGTCGACACCGCAGTTTTCAGGGTATTCGATAACGATCGCCCTGAGGGTTTGGGTTGGTGATCGAACAACAACTGCACAAAAAGCATTCGCCGGATTGGAGAATTTCCCTGACTTTGTTCAGCCCACAGACTTCGCATTGGAAGTCTGTGATCCAGGCCAGGTGCTCAGGTTTTCATGCCAAAACGCACTGCAGAGTCCCGTTCACGCTGTTCAACTCAGTAGTTGAGGGTTTTCTCCACGCAGCCAATCCGAGGAGCCATGGACTCATCGGTGACCCCAAAGAAACGCAATTCGCAGAGGTGCTCAAGCGGCATGCTGTCCGTGCGATCTCGTTAGTCGAAAGAAAAATGGTATGCATTCTTTTCGTGCCTCCATCTTCTCAATGCATGCAGGCAACTCGGATTTTCACCCCATTAAATACTTCAAATAATTGTAAAATTATAAATATTTAAATACAAAATATTAATATGTGTGATTTTTAAAAAATTTAAAAATTAATTTAACATATTTCAAAAATACATTAAAATTGGTAAAATTTTGCCTTCATCAAACGCAAAGTCCGAAGTCAAGTGTCTGTCACCGATGTTGAAGTTCCTTGCTTAATCAATCTGTGCAATGGCCATGAAGTTAATCGCCCCATCAGTCCCCAATTTGCCGATGGCACAAAGTTATCCAAGCCACCCCTATCTTGGAAGACCCTCTACAAAAGTTCAACTTGTTGGCATTATTTTTATTTTCAATATTAATTAATAATAACCACAAAAAGCCTCCTTAATGTTCAGTTTTTTTGTCCAATCAAATGACATTGCCATCGACTTAGGAACTGCCAACACACTGATTTATGCAAAGGGACTGGGCATTGTGTTGGACGAGCCTTCCGTGGTGGTCATTCGCTACGAATCAGGAACATCCGGCAAAAAAACGCTTCAAGCCATTGGATCTCAGGCCAAAACCATGATGGGGAAAGTTCCTGCAAATTTGACAGCAGTACGTCCTATGAAGGACGGGGTCATCGCCGATTTTGGACTCACAGAAATCATGCTCAGGGAGTTTATTCGTCGGGCGCACCCTGGATTGAGCTTTTTCCGCTCCTCGCCAAGAGTCGTAATTTGCGTGCCTTGTGGTGCCACCCAGGTTGAGCGCCGTGCCATCCGTAAATCTGCTTTAGCCGCAGGAGGTAAGGAAGTGTTTTTGCTCGAAAAAGCCATGGCCGCGGCCCTCGGTGCGGGATTACCGGTTTCCGACCCTATCGGTTCAATGGTGGTGGACATTGGTAGCGGCACCACAGAGGTGGCCATCATTGCGCTGGGTGGCATGGTTTACAAAGACAGCATTCGAGTGGGTGGCGACAAGTTCGACGAAGCCATCATTTCCTATGTGCGGCGCAACCGAGGTGTATTGATTGGTGATCACACTGCCGAGCACATCAAAAAAACCGTCGGCTCAGCCTTTCCTTCCCCTGAATTGCTCGAAATGGAAGTACGCGGGAGAAACATCGCAATGGGTGTGCCGCGCAGCTTTAGCATCCGCAGCACCGAGACTTTGGAGGCTCTGAGCGAGTCTTTAGGGTACATCGTGCAGGCTGTCAAAAACGGCTTGGAAAACACACCACCCGAACTCGGTGCCGATATCGCAAAAAAAGGCATGGTACTGACAGGGGGCGGTGCTTTGTTGCGCGGCTTGGACAAGCTCTTGCAGGAAGAAACTGGTGTGCCAGTCTTTATCGCGCAAGATCCATTGACATGTGTCGCACGCGGGTGTGGGCTGACACTGGAGCGGCTGGGCGATTCGGCCAGACTGTTTTCCTGAAAGATCGCCCTGGTATGAAGACACGACTATCTAAAGTCTCAATGTGGCTGTTATTGAATGCTGGGCTTGCAGGCTTCAGCGCGATAGCCCAGCCAACAAGCCCCCTTGTCGAGGTGCGCAGCTTAGTGCAAGCGGGTCGACTTCCTGAAGCCAGCAAAGAAATTAGCCGTCAATTGCAACGACCCGACCCGGAGCCTGGCATGCAATTGCTCCAATGCGTGGTCATGGCCCAGCAAAACCAAACCGACAAAGCCATTGCCTGCTTGATCGCACTGCTCAAGCAGCACCCAGACATGTTGGAGGCCTACAACAACCTGGGTGTGCTCTACGCCAGCATGAACCAGCAAGATGAAGCCAAACGCTGGTTTACTTTGGCCTTGCAGCGCCAGCCCACGCTTTGGACCTTGCACCAGAATCTTCAAAGCCTGCAAGCTGACATGTCACGCAAAGCCTATGCGAGAGCCCTGCAGACCGAGCTACCTTTTAAAGACGCTGGCCCCAAATTGACGCTACTGGCAGCGACCTCCATAAAAAGTCTCCCCCCCACAGGGACCACCCACAAAGCGCCCGAAGCCTCTGTGGTGACCAAAGCGCCAGTTGATACACAGACCTCGGTTGCGGTGGTTGCTCCTGGCCCTGCCCAAGCATCTGTCCCAAAGGAAGCAGCGGCGAAATCAACTCTTGGTGGGCCAGTCCTCAGCGACACCGGCTCTGCCAAAACAGGCAAGGCGACCGTTCTGGACGATCCAACACGCCAACAACTTCAGGAGGCGGTGCAAGCATGGGCGCAAGCTTGGCGTACACAAAACATCTCCGCTTATTTGGC
>JAIXOZ010000015.1 GCA_027486495.1 Comamonadaceae bacterium
ACATGGGCCAGGTATTCGTTGCCTTCGGTGGTGAGTGAAAAATCGGCCCGTCCAAAGAGCTTGGTGCCGATGATCTGCTCGAGCTGCTTGACGCGGTGGCTCACCGCGCTGGGCGTCACGCACAACTCTTCGGCCGCCTGGGTCACGCTGCGCAATCGGGCCAGTGCCTCAAATGTGAGCAGGCACTGAATGGGCGGGATGCGTGAGGTGGCGGACATGGTCAATCAGTTGAGGGCGGCGTTGAAAATCAACCCTGGAAAAAATCATTTAAAAATCACGGTCTTGTGGCCATTGATCAGCACGCGGTGCTCGCTGTGCCACTTCACAGCGCGTGCCAGCACTTGACTCTCGGTGTCGCGGCCTTGGGCTGTCAGGTCTTCCACGGTCTTGCTGTGGTCCACGCGGGCCACGTCTTGCTCGATGATCGGGCCCTCGTCCAGATCAGCGGTCACATAGTGGGCAGTGGCACCAATCAGCTTCACGCCACGATCGTGCGCCTGGTAATAAGGCTTGGCCCCCTTGAAGCTGGGTAAAAAGCTGTGGTGGATGTTGATGGCGCGACCGGCCAGCTTGCGGCACAGGTCGTCAGAGAGGATTTGCATATAGCGGGCCAGCACCACCAGCTCTGCGCCTTCGGCCTGGATGATCTCGTACTGTTTGGCTTCGGCCTGCACCTTGTTGTCCTTGCTGACCGGGATGTGGTGAAACGGCACGTTGTAGCTGGCCGCCAGTTGGTAGAACTCGCGGTGGTTGCTCACGATGGCGCGGATATCGAGAGGCAGCAGGCCACTCTTCCAGCGGAACAGCAGGTCGTTCAGGCAGTGGCCCTCCTTGCTGACCATGATCACCGTGCGCATGGGCTGGGCCGTGGCGTGAAGGTCCCATTTCATGGCGAAGGTTTGGGCAAATTCAGCCCATTGGGCATTGAGGGTGTCACCGTTGATCTGGTCACAAGCAAACTGCACCCGCATGAAAAACAGGCCAGTGTCGTGGTCGTTGTACTGGGCCGCTTCCTCGATGTTGCCCCCGCGTTCGAGCAAAAAACCGGAAACCGCGTGCACGATGCCGGTGCGGTCGGGGCAAGACAGGGTCAGGATGTAAGTCGTGGTCATGTGTAAAACAGCAGATTTCGCGTGCCAGGCAAAGCGGCAGGCCAAGCATTTTCGAACGGGCTATTGTAGAGACCGAGCCCGAAGCCACCGGGTTTGTCGCCTGGGGGCACAGATCATGCCATTGGCCGGTTTAAACTGGCTGGAGAATTGATTTCAAGGAGTTTTGCCATGCCCCACACCGATATGCATATGGACAATCAGTGGTTGCCCTTCACGCCCAACCGTACGTTCAAACAAGACCCGCGTGTGTTCGTGGGGGCCGAGGGCATGCACTTCACCACGCACGATGGCAAAAAAGTCATCGATGGCATCTCCAGCCTGTGGTGCGTGGGCGCGGGCCACAACCGCAAGCCCATCAACGAAGCCATCAAAAAGCAGCTGGACACGCTGGACTACGCCACGGCGTTTCAGGCCAGCAACGACAAGGCTTTCAAAGCGGCGCAGATGATTGCCGACATGGCGCCCGGCGACCTGAACAAAGTGCTGTTTTGCAACTCGGGCTCTGAAGCGGCCGACACCGCCCTGAAAGTGGCGCTGGCCTACCACCGCGCCCGGGGCGAAGGCCATCGCAATGTATTCATTGGCCGCGAAAAGGGTTACCACGGCGTCAACTTCGGCGGCATGAGCGTTGGCGGCCTGCCTGCCAACCGCAAGGTTTACGGTGCCCAGCTGTTGCCGCGTGTGGACCACATGCGCTTCATCCATGACCCGGTCAACCACGCCTACATCCATCATGAGGAGCCCGTGTGGGCCGAAGACCCGCTGTTGGAGCTGGAAAACCGCATTTTGGTGTTGCATGACCCGAGCAACATCGCCGCTGTGATCGTGGAGCCGATCGCGGGCAGCGCGGGTTGGTACATCCCGCCCAAGGGCTATGTGAAACGTCTGCGCGAGATTTGCGACAAGCACGGCATCTTGCTGATCTTTGACGAGGTCATCACCGGCTTTGGCCGCTTGGGCGTGAACTTTGGTGCCGACTACTACGGCGTGGTGCCCGACATGCTGAACTTCGCCAAGGCGGTGACCAACGGCGTGATCCCGTTGGGCGGCGTGATCTGCCGCGACTTCATCTACGACGCGATGATGAACGCCAATTCGCCTGCCCACGCCATCGAGTTCTTCCACGGCTACACCTATTCCGGCCACCCCGTGGCTTGCGCGGCCGCCATTGCCACGCTCGACTTGATGAAGGAAGAAAACCTGTTTGCCCGCGCTGGACAGCAGGGCCGGGTGTTGGGCGACGCGATGCACAGCGCTTTGAAGGGCTTGCCCAACGTGATCGGCATCCGCACACTGGGCTTGGCTGGCGCTGTGGAGCTGGCCAGCATCCCGGGCTCGCCCGGCAAGCGGGCTTACGACATCTTCATGGACTGCTTCCACAAAGGCGTTTGGGTGCGCCCGGCAGGCGAAAACATCGTCATTTGCCCACCCTACATTGTGGAAGACGCGCACATCGACCAGATCGTGCAGACGGTCGCTGACAGCATCCGCCGACACGCTTGATGCGCTGGGATATGGGTGCCGGGGTGACTGCTTGAAAATCTGGCCGCGCACGCTGGGTACTTTGGTAGCTGCCTGGCTGGCGGCCCAAGGGTGTCTCTGGCTGGGCACACCCATTCCTTGGATGCTGGGGCCCTTGCTGATCACCGCCGTGGCTTCCATCCTGGGCGCACCCACGCACAGTGCGAATCTTTTGCGCAACACTGGTCAGTGGGTCATCGGGGCGGCGCTGGGCCTGTATTTCACGCCCCAGGTCAGCGCCTTGGTGCTGGCCCAGGGAGGGGCCATTGCGCTGTCCGTGGTGTGGGCGCTGGCGATGGGGGCCTTGTTTGGCTTGTGGTTGCAGCGCCAGCACGGCACCGAGTTGTCGCACTTATCGCCCCGCGCCTTGCTGGCCACCACGTATTTTTCTGGCTCCATTGGCGGTGCGTCCGAGATGACTCTGCTGGCCGAGCGTCATGGGGCACGCACCGATTTGGTCGCGGCGGCACACAGCATGCGCTTGGTGATGGTGGTGATTGCCGTGCCGTTTGGCATGCAGTGGGCACAGCACCGGTGGGGTTTGACGGTGGATGCTTCTTTGTTGCCAGGCCCTCGCTTGGCGCAATGGCCGGGTTTGTTGTGGTTGGGCGTGCTCACGGCGGCAGGCGGTTGGGTGATGCTGAAGTTGGGCCGTACCAACCCATGGTTCATGGGTTCTCTCCTGACTTCCATGGCGGTGACTTTGGCGGGCTGGGAATGGTCGGCTGTGCCTAACGCGCTGACCAACGCGGCCCAGTTGGTCATCGGCGTGAGCTTGGGCATTCGGTTTCGGCGCGAATTCGTCAAAACGGCCCCCCGCTGGTTGGCCTCGGTGGCCTGGGGATCGGTTTGGATGACGGGCGCATCGGTGCTGTTTGGGATGGCCTTGGCGTGGGGTACGGGCTTACACCCGGCGATGCTGATCTTGGGCACCGCGCCAGGTGGGATCACCGAGATGGCGATCACGGCCAAGGTGCTTCAGCTGGGGGTGCCGGTGGTCACGGCTTTTCAGGTGTGCCGTTTGGTGGCCGTGCTGCTGATCGTGGGGCCACTGTTCACCTGGGTGGCGAGGCGGGTGGCCAAGGCCTGATTGCCGATCAGTGCACCACGACCGGCTGCTGGGCCAAGCCTGTGTAGCCTTCGAGCGTGTCCTCGACTTCTTCCTGGGTGGGTGTGTGCTGTTGCCAGGCCTGAATTTGCTGCTGGAACATCTCGGCCCAGGAGCCGTCCAGGTAGACCTCTTTGCCCGAGCGTTTGTCCACGATTTCGAAACCGTGGCGCTCCAATTGGGGTGGGCTGCTGGCCGCCGCTGTTTCCACCGGCGCATTGGCCAGCATGTGCATCACGGCAAAAGTTTCAGATTCGTACAACAGGTTCATGTGTTCATTCTCCCTCAACTTAGGGCTTGCAAGTGGGTGCACATGTAACAACTTCAAGTGGGTGTGGTTTTTGGTGCGTGCTGGGGGACCAGGGGTGGGCTTATTGCGAGAGGGGTAAAGCGCTCAAGACTTGGCGTCCTGTGAGTTGCAGGTCAATGAAATTGCCACTGACTTGCGTGATGCGGATGCGAGCGGGCAGCCAATCGTGTGCGGCCGATACCCAGAACTCGACTTGGGCATCAAAGCGGTTGCGTGGCTGACAAACCCATTTGACCGCTTGCAGGCTTTGACCGTCTATTTCAAGCGCCTCCAGTTTTTCCAATGTCAAGAGCCAAGGCAGGGCATCACGCACGGTCGCCGTCTGGATCTGCAAGCGTGTGCCGGGCTGCATCCGTTGATCCGACTGGGCCATGGCGGCTGCCAATTGCACGTACAGGCTGACCTGATCTTGCGCGCCGGGTTGCAAGGGCGCCGTGGGGGCGTTGCTGCTGAACACGATGCGCTGGTTCGGTCGGTCAAAGTGGGCGGCCCGTTCGCTGCGCCAACTGTCAGAAAAGCGGGTCGGGGCCAAGCCGGTGGCGTTGATAAGGCCCACGCTGCGCCAGTGCCTTGATCCCAGCAAAAAGGCTTTGACCGTCAAGCTCATGGCGTAGGCACTGTCGTTGTGCTGCCAACGCAGCTCGCCTGAGGCTTGGTAATGGATGCCTTTTTCCAGGCCACTGAGGCGGTAGCTCAGCAAGGCAGAGGATGGCAGCGAGGACAGTGCCAGCTCGGGCAAAGCCAGTGTGGCGCTGACGATGCGCTCGGGCTGGGGTTCGGTGGGCTTTGCGGCGGCTTCGCTGGTGCCGACGCTCACGGTGGAGTTTTGAATGGGTTCAAGCGACTCAGCCTTGGCAGTGCTGGGGGTCTGCGTGCCAGGGGTCATTGGAAGGGCCTTGTCCGCGTTGGGGGCTGTATCGTTATTGGTTTGAGTGACAAGGTGCTGCGCTGGCGCTCGGTCTGGTGTGGCCAGGGTGGCGACTTTGTCCAGGTCTTTGTCCAGCACCCCTTCCGGCGGCTCTTCCGGCGCGAGTGGGGCCGCGAGTGCTGAGGTGTTGTCTGTTTGCGTCGTGTTCGAGGCCGCTGAAGTTGTCGGCGCGTCTGGCTTGGCTGTGGGCGCAGATTTGGGCGCGAGTTTGGGTTTCGGTTTTTCAACCAAGGCCACGCGCGTGCGGGCTGCAGGCGCTTGGCTGGGGTTCGTGGCCGCAGTGGCACCCGCTGGGGCTGGGATGGTTCGTGTCTGCATCGGTCCCGTGCGCAGCATTTGGGGGCTGCTCAGTTGCCAGTCCAGTGTGCCCGCCAGGCTCAGCAGAACACCCAGGTGCAGCGCCAACACCAGCGCTCCCCAGCGCAGCAAGCTGCGTGTGCTGGGCCGATCAGGCCGCTGTGAGTTGGGCAGCGGCTGCTGGGGGTGGTTGGCTAGCACCGGATTCATGGGTTCACAAGGCGTGGGCCAAAGGGGGTGGGCATGTTAGAAGCCGTGCGAGCAAATCTGCAGGCTGGCGCAATCATGTGGTCCGCCAACCCAGGTCGGCCGACAGTTGGTGGGCAAATGAGCGCAGCGGCTGAGCCACGGTGCCGTGCCAGTCTGCATCCAACGTGGCCGAAGACCCCAGCGAGACCACACCCAAAACCAGGTGCCCGTCTGAATCGAACACGGGCGCGCACAGGCCTGAAATGCCCGGCAGCAACACATTGACCACGCGACCCAGGCCTTGCGCCCGCGTCTCGCTCAGCATGGCTTGGACTTGTGCAGGGGTGGACGGCAAATCGCTGCGGCCCAGCTTGCGGGCCAGGGCCAGCTCGGCATCGATCATGGGCTGGGCCTTGTCGGCTGCACCGCCATGGCCGATGAAGGCGGCAAAACACCGGCCCGTGGCCGACGACAAAAGGGGCATCACATCGCCCAGGCGCAAGCTGACGGGCATGGCCAGCGGCGTTTCTTGCCAATGCACCAGGGTCGGCCCCCGGTTGCCCCAGACGGCCAGGGCCAGGGTGTGGCCGGTTTGGTCCATCAAGGCGGGCAAGCGCTCGCGCGCCAGTTTGACCGCGTCCAGCCGGGACAATGTGGCCAGGCCAAGCCGCAAGGTGGCGGGGCCGAGTTCATAGCGGGTGTTGGCATCTTGCACCACCAAGTTCAGGCGCTGAAAGCTCACCAAGTAGCGGTGGGCCTTGGCGGCACTCATGCCCGCCGCACTGGCGAGGTCGCGCAGCATCAAGGGGCCAGGGGCATGGGCCAGCACGTCCAGTAAAGCAAAACCCACCTCCACCGACTGGATGCCTGCGCGCTCTTTGTCCCCGTCCGGGGTCCTGTCCAAGGTGCTTTCGGTGGCCATATGCTCTAGAATCGGGTTTCGTTTAGTTAAACGAGTTTAACAATGCGTAATTCGATGCGCCATGGAATGCATGGCTCGGTCCCGCTGAATGCGGCTTTGAATCACGGTAAAAACAGGCAAACATCATGAAATTGGCGACCTACAAAGACGGCTCACGCGACGGACAACTGGTGGTGGTCTCGCGCGACCTGAGCACCGCACATTATGCGACCGGCATCGCCAGCAAGTTGCAGCAGGTGCTGGACGACTGGAACTTTTTGGCCCCCCAACTCGAAGACCTGTACACCACGCTCAACCAGGGCAAAGCCCGCCACGCTTTCCCGTTTGACCCGTCCCAATGCATGGCCCCGCTGCCCCGAGCCTACCAGTGGGCCGATGGCTCAGCCTATATCAACCATGTGGAGTTGGTCCGTGCGGCGCGCAACTCCGAAGTGCCCAGCAGCTTCTACACCGACCCGCTGATGTACCAAGGCGGCAGCGATGACTTCATTGGCCCTTGTGACCCGGTGGTCTGCGTCAGCGAAGCGTTTGGCATTGACTTTGAAGCCGAGATCGCCGTCATCACGGGTGACGTGCCCATGCAAACCAGCGCCGATGACGCCATTGAGGGCGTGCGCCTGATCATGCTGGCCAACGACGTGAGCCTGCGCAACCTGATCCCGAACGAGCTGGCCAAAGGCTTTGGCTTCTTCCAGAGCAAACCCGCCACCGCTTTCAGCCCCGTGGCCGTGACGCCCGACGAGCTGGGCGATGCCTGGCAAGGCGGTCGCGTGCACCTGACGCTGCAGTCCACCTGGAACGGCCGCAAAGTCGGCATGTGCGAAGCGGGCCCCGAAATGACCTTCCACTTCGGCCAGTTGATCGCCCACATCTGTAAAACGCGCAACGTGCGTGCCGGCTCCGTTGTGGGCAGCGGCACTGTGAGCAACAAAAGCGTGGAAGTGAACGGCAAACCCGAGTGGCCCAAAGGCTACAGCTGCATCGCCGAAAAGCGCGCCATCGAAACCATCCTGGACGGCAAGCCCAGCACCGAATTCATGAAGTTCGGCGACACCATCCGCATCGAGATGAAGGGCCAGAATGGTGAGAGCCTGTTTGGCGCGATCGAGCAAGAAATCGTGCCATTGGCTAGCTGAGCCAAGGATTCAAAAGCGCCACGCCCGTTTTTTCAAAATCCGGCACGTTGCGTGTCACCACGGTGAATTTGTGCTCGAGGGCTGTGGCCGCAATCATCGCGTCCCGGTCAGAGCGCGGGTTGGGGATGTGCAGCGCCGCACACACGGGTGCGGTACTTTCTGCAAACGGCAAAATGCGGCCCGCGAAAGCGGCGCGAACGCCACCCAGCCAATGGCGCAAAGCGCTGCCTTGCGGCGGTGTTTTGGGCTCCAATGCTTGAATACCCAATTCCAGCTCCAGCAGTGTGATGGCTGACAAAAACAACTGGTTACTAGGCTGCCCAGCAGCCCATTGGCGCACCGCCATGGAAGGGTTGGGCTTGCCTTGGCGCAGCTCGGAAATGACGTTGGTATCCAGAATGAACATGGATCGCCTTCAGTCCAGGGTCTCGGCCTGAATCTGCATACCCAGTTTGGTCGGATCGAAATCGAAGCCTTCACCACCCGGAATGCTGTCCATCACCTCCAGCAAAGACGGTGCTGCTTTTCCGGCCATGCGGTAATAGTCGTCGATTTTGAGCAATGCAAACGCGGGACGACCCCGGTCGGTGATGAACACGGGACCATCCACTGCGGCGCGTTTGGCGGCCGACACGTCTCGTGTGAAGTCGCGGCTTGAAAACGTGTGAATGCTCATGTGTGACCCTTCAGGACTTAATGTTTGTATGTTGCGACAGTCGCTTGACCTGTCAATGATCAGGGCTTGATGTGCTGGTGCCATTCAGAGGCGTGAAGCGTAAAAAGTCCATTTACGCTTCACGGATGAAGCGTAAATCCTGCGAATGCGCTTTAGCCGATTGACTCCGGCTCAAAAAGAAAGTGTTGTGCGCCGAATATGGCGTGTCTACAATGTAGATACACAACGGGAGAATGTCATGGAAGCTGTGATTCGCAAATGGGGCAATAGCCCTGCATTGCGCCTGCCAGGCGCAGTCATGAAGTCGGCCGCATTCGAGTTGGAGCAGCACGTCATCATCACGGCAACGAAAGGTCGAATCGTCATCGAGCCCGCTACCCAGCCTGAGTACAAATTAGAAGACCTGTTGGCAGGCATGACCGACGAGAACGCCCATGATGTGGTTAACTTTGGCGGGCCAGTTGGGCAGGAAGCCCTCTGATGGTCACGCGAACCTATGTGCCCGAAGCCGGTGACATCGTTTGGCTTGAATTTGACCCTCAAGCCGGACATGAACAGGCAGGCCACCGTCCCGCCTTGGTGCTGAGCCCAGCGGCATACAACGCCAAAAAAGGCTTGATGGTGTGCTGTCCCCTGTCTACCCAAATCAAAGGTTACCCCTTTGAAGTCCAGACCTTGATCGACGGTAAACCGGGTGTTGTGCTGTCCGA